>JBEVNN010000171.1:0-3196 GCA_040508095.1 Gaiellaceae bacterium | reverse complement strand
CGCCCACGACGTGGCTCTTGGTGTCGATCTGCGAGATCGGGATCTGCAGCGCGAGCGTGTGCACCGCGTAGCCGGCGAAGAAGTCCTTGCCGCCGTTGTCGAAGCCCTTGCGGATGGCGACGAGATCGAAGATCGCGCCGATGTCCGCGAAGAAGGCGTCGTCACGCTGTCCGGCGAAGACCTTGCCGCCACCGTCCAGCGAGGTGACCTGCTTGGCGGCCAGCGCGCGATAGTCGCTCGTGCCGTAGAACTGCATCAGCGTCCGCGGCCCGATGTTGTCGGGAGGCGTCATGCCCGTCGCGATGACTCGCGAGGAGTTCCCGATCGTGCGGGTCACGGTGTAGGACTGGACGGTGTTGCCCAGGAAGAGCGGGCCATCCATGCTCTTGAAGCGGAACGCGTACGTGACGTCTGCCTTGCCGTCGCCGTTCCGGTCGAGGTTGATCTTGTACCGCGCGCCCTGGGAGAAGCGGTAGTAGTTCGGGCCCGCGGCCGGGTCCTCGGCCGGGATCAGGTTCGAGATCACCGTCAGGAACTCGGGCGAGTCCGGCGAGCGGAACGCGTAGAGGTCGGTGTTGTCCGCGGTCGGGTCTTCCGAGATCAGCGGTGCCTCGCGATGGCTCGAGGCGTTCCCGGCCTGCGGGCTCGGCGCGCGCAGCAGGATGACGGCGGCTAGCGCCGCGATCCCGGCTACGAGGCCGAGTGCGAGAGGTGCTTTGCGCATCGTTGGCGGCTCCTTTCAGGTCGATGACGTCGACCTGATTCGCCCGAGACGGCGGAGCGGTTCGGCTACGCCCGGATGCGCGTTCCGCTAAGGCCTTCGAGTGCGTCCCCGAGGGCGGCCGGCGAAGTGATCAGCGCCTCGCGGCCGGTGGCCCTGACGAACTCGACGGAGGCCTCGACCTTCGGGCGCATCGAGCCGGCGGCGAGCTCGGGCACGAGGGCGGCCGCGTCGTCGGCGGAGAGCTCGCGCAGCTCCTCCTGGCGGTCGGTGCCGAAGCCCGAGTAGACCGCGGGCACCTCGGTGAGGATCACGAGCCGCTCCGCGTCGAGGCCGCGGGCGAGGAGGGAGGAGGCACGGTCCTTGTCGATCACGGCGTCGATCCCGGCGAGGTGCTCGCCGCGCCGCGTCGCCGGGATGCCGCCGCCGCCGCAGGCGACGACGATCGTCCCGGACGCGAGCAGCGAGCGGATCGCGTCCAGCTCCACGACCTCGAGCGGGGCGGGGGAGGGGACGACGCGCCGCCACCCGCGTCCCGCGTCGTGGACGACCTTCCAGCCGCGCTCGGCCTCGAGCTCGCGCGCTCTCGCCTCGTCGTAGAAGGGCCCGACCGGCTTGGTCGGCTCCTCGAAGGCGGGGTCGTCCTCGGCGACGAGAACGTGCGTGAGGAGGCAGACGACCGGCCGCCCTGCGACCGGGGCGAGCTCGCTCTCGAGCAGCGCGCCGATCTCGGCCTGCGTCTGCGCCACGGCGAGGTACAGCGGCAGCGGGGGTGCCTCGGCGGCCGCGCGCTCCTGGCGCAGGAGCTCGTTGCCGACCTGCGGGCCGTTCCCGTGCGTGACGACGAGCTGCTCCTCGCCGAGCAGTGGCCGCAGGGCCGCGCAGGCCTCGCGCAGGTTCGCGCGCTGCTCGGCGGCGGTGCCGCGCTCACCCGGTCGCATGAGCGCGTTGCCGCCGAGCGCTATGACCGCGGCCACCGCGACGTCGCTTGCGATGTCGCCTTCAGTCCGAGCCGGCTTTGCCGGTTCGGCCGTCTGCGCCGCTGTCCTGGTGCGCCGGGGTCGACGCGAGCGCTCAAACCAATGCTTTGTCGCCGATCAGGCCGTGCTCTCTGAGGACGTCGGCTAGCGTCGGCTCGCCGACCTCCTGGAGCTTGTACGTCACTCGCAGGGCGGGCACGTCGAAGTCGATCAGCTTGCGCAGGTCGATCGGCGTCCCGATCAGCACGAGCTCGGCGCCGGAGGCCTCGATCGTCGCCTTCAGGTCCTCCATCTGCTTGCGGCCGTAGCCCATCGCCGGCAGCAGCGCGCCGACGTGCGGGTAGTCCTCGAAGGTCTTGGCGATCGAGCCGACGGCGGCTTCCCGCGGGTCGATGAGCTCGGCCGCGCCGTTCGCCTTGGCCGCGAGCACCGCCGCGCCGTAGGTCATCTCGCCGTGCGTGAGGGTCGGCCCGTCCTCGATCGCCAGCACGCGCTTGCCGGCGATCTCGCCCGCGTCGCCCTCGACCACGAACGGCGAGGCGGCGAGCACGATCTTGGCGCCGGGATTGTTCGCCCGGATCGAGTCGAGCACTGCGTCGATGCCTTCCTGGGGGGCGCTGTCGACCTTGTTCACCACGCAGACGTCGGCCATGCGCAGGTTCGTCTCGCCGGGGTGGTAGCGCAGCTCGTGCCCGGGCCGGTGCGGGTCGACGACGACGATGTGCACGTTCGGCTTCACGAACGGCGTGTCGTTGTTGCCCCCGTCCCAGAGGATCACGTCGGCCTCCTGCTCAGCGCGGTCGAGGATCGCCGCATAGTCGATCCCCGCGAAGACCAGGTTGCCCTCGGCGAGGTGCGGCTCGTACTCCTCGCGTTCCTCGATTGTCGCATCGGCCGCGTCGAGGTCCTCGTAGCGCTCGAAGCGCTGGACGGCCTGCTTCGTCAGGTCGCCGTAGGGCATCGGGTGACGCAGGACGGCGACGCGCTTGCCGGACTCGCGCAGCAGCGCGGCGACGTGACGTGTCGTCTGGCTCTTGCCCGAGCCGGTGCGCACGGCGCAGATTGCCGCCGACGGCTTGGTGGAGGTCAGCATCGTGTCCGCGGGCGAGATCAGCTTGAACGAGGCGCCCACGGCGAGCGCGCGCGAGGCGAGGTGCATCACGTGCTCGTGCGTGACGTCGGAGTACGCGAAGACGACCTCGTCGACCTCGTGCTTCGCGATCAGCGCCTCGAGCTCGTCCTCGGCCTCGATCGGGATCCCGTTCGGGTAGCGCTCGCCGGCGAGCTCGGCCGGGTCGACGCGGCCCGCGATGTCGGGAATCTGTGTCGCCGGGAAGGCCACCACCACGTACTCCACGCGGCCGCGGTAGACGAGGTTGAAGTTGTGGAAGTCGCGGGCGGCCGCGCCGGCGCATAGACCACCTGTGCTGGTCATTGCTAAAAAGAATTCACCAAAAACAGACCCCGGGCGCCTACGCCCCCCGGGTGCGCGTCC
>JBEVNN010000149.1:0-3768 GCA_040508095.1 Gaiellaceae bacterium | reverse complement strand
GAGCAGACGGGCCTGCAGGTGCACGAGTCCGTCGGCCACCCGACCGAGCTCGACCGCGTCTACGGCACCGAGGCGGCCTACGCCGGGACGAGCTTCGTCAAGGCGGACGACCTCGGGTCCCTGCGCTACGGCTCGGAGCACATGAACATCACCGCCGACTCCGCCACTCCAAGCGGCCTCGGCTCCTTCGCCTTCGACGACGAAGGCGTGCCCGCCGGGCGTGAGCCGGTCGTGCGGGAGGGGATCCTGAGCGGCTTCCTCACCTCGCGTGAGACCGCGGCGCGGATCGGCAGCGGCTCGGGCGGCTCGATGCGCGCCGACAGCTGGAGCCGTATGCCGCTCGTGCGCATGACGAACCTCCATCTGGAGCCCGGTGAGGGCTCACTCGACGAGCTGATCGCCGGCGTCGACGAGGGCGTCTTCCTGCAGACCAACAAGAGCTGGTCGATCGACGACAAACGGCTCAACTTCCAGTTCGGCACGCAGATCGCGTGGGAGATCAAGGGCGGAGAGCTCGGGCGGATGCTGCGCGACGCGACCTACACAGGGCAGACGCCGGTCTTCTGGGGCTCGCTCGACGCGGTCGCGGGGCCGGAGGAGTGGACACTGCACGGCCTCACCAACTGCGGCAAGGGCCAGCCCGGGCAGCATGCGCACGTCTCACACGGCGCCCCGCCCGCGCGGTTCCGCAACGTCCAGGTCGGCTTCAGGCAGTGAGCGCGCTCGACCTCGCGGAACAGGCACTACGGTCGGCCGACGGCGACGAGGCGCTGGTCGTCGTCCAGAGCGAACGGTCAGGCCTGGCGCGCTTCGCGGGCTCCGAGGTGCATCAGCCCACGCTGGTCGAAAACGACGTCGTCGAGCTGCAGATCGTGCGGGACGGCCGGCTCGGGATCGCCTCCACGAACCGAACAGGTGACGACGGGCTGCGCTCTCTCGCCGCCCGCGCATCCGAGGCTGCCGACGCGGTGCCCGAGAATCCGGACTTCCCCGGACTCGCACCCGGGGCCGAGCCTCCCGCCGTCGAGGGCTACGACGAGGAGGCTGCAGCGCTCGGGGCGGAGGACCAGGCCCGACTCGCCGCCGCCGCGATCGAGGCGTCCGAGCTCGACCTGTACGGCTTCTTCACGAGCGGCGTCACGGAGCTCGCGCTCGCTTCGACGACCGGCCTGTCCGTCTCACAGGCGACGACCGACGTCGCCGTGCTCGCGCTCGCCGCCGTCGACGGCGCCTCCGGCTACGCGGAGCAAACGGGCTGGCGCGCCGCCGACGTCGATCCCGCGGGCGCCGCCTCGGCGGCGGTGGAGAAGGCGAAGCTCACGCGTGGAGCGGTCGAGCTCGAGCCGGGCTCCTACCCGGCGGTGCTCGAGCCTCCGGCCTTCGCGGAGTTGCTGGCCTACTTCTCGTACGACGCCTTCAGCGCGCAGGGCCTGCTCGAGGAGCGGAGCTACGCGTTCGACAAGGTCGGCACGAAGGTCTTCGACGGGCGCTTCTCGCTCGCCGACGACGCGCTCGACCCGCGCGGGTTCCCGAAGGCCTTCGACTTCGAGGGCACACCGAAGGAGCGTGTGGCACTCGTCGAGAACGGCGTGCTCAGCGGAGTCGTGTGGGACCGGGCGACGGCCAAGCGCGCGGGACGCGAGACCACCGGCAACGCGCCACCGAGCTCGTTGCGGCACTGGGGCCCGCTGACGTTTGCGCTCTCCGTGGCCGGCGGCGAGGCCGACACCCCCGCGCAGCTGGCAGAGACCCTCGGCGACGGCATCTACGTCACGCGGCTCCACTACCTGAGCATCGTCGACCCGCGCGAGGGGATCGTCACCGGGATGACACGCGACGGGACCTTCCGCATCCGCGGCGGCCGGGTCGCCGATCCGCTCGTGAACCTGCGCTTCACCGTCTCCGTGCCGCAGTTGCTCGCGGAGCTTCCGGGCCTGACCCGAGAGGCGGTGCTGATCAACCAGAACGCGTACTACGACGAGCGCTACCCGACCGGGCTGCTCTCTCCTGCGGTGGCGACTGCTCGCTTCGACGTCACCGGCGTCGGCTCGGGCCCCGGAGTCTGACCGCCGCGTAGTCGACCGAGCCGAGCTCGTCCTCGCGCCAGCCGCGCAGGCGCGGCGAGACCAGGCGCGCATCGGCGACCCACGCGATCGGGGCGACGAGCTCACCGTTGCCGGCGAGCTGCTTCAGCGCCTGCGGCCGGGGATACGGAGCCGCGAGACGTTCGAGCCTTGCGTCGGAGCCGCCACCCGCGACCGCGCCAAGGCCGAGGTCGCGCCACGCCGCGACGAGCAGGTTCGTGCCGTACGCGAGCGTCGGGTCGCTCGGCTCGGCGAAGTGCACGGCGATGCGCGGCAAGGACGGAATCCGCTTGCGCGCCTCCCGGAGGGCGATCGCGGCGTCGGCCGCGCTCGGCTTGCCGCGATTGGCGAGGTCCTCTGCCGGCGGAGCCTCGAACTCGGGCACGAGCGCCTGGTAGTCGGCGCGGTCGGCCGTGTCGTTGTAGATGCTGCGCACCTCGGCCGGGACGCGCGGCGAGAAGACGACGGAGTCGGCCGCCAGCAGGCGCCTGACGCGAACCGCGGGCCCGAGCTGCCGGTCGAGCTTCGCGGCCCGGATGTCGCCGAGCGGGACCGGCGCCTCGTCGAGGCGGCCGGCGCGGAACTCCCTCAGCGCTTGGAACGGCTGCAGCTTCCGCACCTCGACGCGCTTCCCGTTCCGCTCCGCCACCACGCGGATCGGGCTCGCCGAGATCAGCCGGAACGGTCCGGGCACGCCGGGCGGCGCGGCGGCGACCTGGGTCAGTCGGTACGGGAGGTCGGAATCGCGACGGAGCGGTGTCACGACCAGCGTTCGTTCGTCAGGGGCATCGATGCGGCGCGCCTCGAACAGTTTCGCCCGCCGCAGCTGCGCCGCGATCGCGCCGGCGTGCCGGCAGCGGAGGCGCCATGTGGTGCCCGACTCGCGCCAGCCGGTGCAGAGGCCGGGCCGCAGCGCGCCGTTCACGTCGGTGCGGAGCGGCGTCGAGAACAGCATCCGCGCGAGGACGATCTCGTCGCGCGTGCGGGCTCGCTCGGGCTCGAGCGGCCAGAGCACGTCGGCGAGTGCAACGCGGACGACGTTCTTAGGCCCGCTCGTGGGCAGCGGGACGGCGCGCTTCGGCGAGGACGAGTTGCAGCCCGCGGCCGCCAGCGCGAGCACGGCGAGCGCCGCCGCTCGTCGGCTGTGCACCGGCTACTGGAGCAGGTGGAAGAGCAGAACGGTGTTCGCCGTGAACAGGATCGCGACCGCGATCGTCAGGCGCGTGAGATTCCGCTCGACGATGTGCGTCCCGCCCTGCGAGGCGGGCGTGAAGCCCATCCCGCCGAAGCCGGTGTCGCGGCCCGAGTGCATCAGGATCAGGGCGATCAGCGCGGCAGAGAGAAGCACCTGGATGACGGCGTCGAACTGGAGCATCGCGCCGCCCAGGATAGCCAGATTCAGGCGGCGAGGTCCCTGATCGCCTCGATCAGCTGCGCGGCGATGCGGTCCTTCGTGACGTAGGCGGCCGCCCCGGCCTCGCGCGCCCGCGCGACGTCGGTGCGCGAGTTCGAGCCGGTCAGCATCAGCACGCGCGCGCTGTCCTGCTTCCTGCGAATCCGCTTCGTGGCTTCGACGCCGTCGACGCCTGGCATCGCGATGTCCATCAGGATCACGTCCGGGCTCAGAGCCAGCGCCTGCTCGACCGCCTCCTCCGCGTTGCGCGCGTGGCCGACGACCTCGATC
>JBEVNN010000245.1:0-2824 GCA_040508095.1 Gaiellaceae bacterium | reverse complement strand
CGCGATACGCCTCCAGCGGATCCTTCGACCCGCCGACCCCGAGCAATCGATCGCGGAAGCGGTCACCGTTGGCCCGGGTCAGCCCGCCGTTCTCGCGGAACCAGTCCACGGTGTCGGCATCGAGCACCTCGCTCCAGATGTAGGAGTAGTACCCGGCGCTGTAGCCGCCCGAGAACACGTGCGCGAAGTACGTCGAGGAATACCGCGTCGGCACCGCGGGGTTGTCGAGGCCGATGTCGGCGAGAGCGGCGGCCTCGAAGGCCGTGACGTCGATCTCGGATGCCGCCTCCGCAGCACTCAGTGAGTGCCACGCCTGATCGAGCCACGATGCCGCGAGGTACTCGCTCGTCGCGAATCCCTGGTTGAAGGCCTCGGACGCGCGCAGCTTCTCGACGACGTCGCGGGGGAGCGGCTCGCCGGTGTCGGCGTGACGGGCATACGTGTCGAGGATCTCGGGCCAATAGATCCACATCTCATTGACCTGGCTGGGGAACTCCACGAAGTCGCGGAAGACGTTCGTGCCCGCGAAGTGCGGGTAGGTCACGGTCGCGAACAGTCCGTGGAGCGCGTGGCCGAACTCGTGGAACAGGGTGGTGACCTCGTCCAGAGTGAGGAGCGTCGGCTTGCCGGCGGCGGGCTTGGGCACGTTGAGGTTGTTCACCACGATCGGCTGCGTGCCCCGTAGTCGGGACTGGGAGACGATCGAGTTCATCCAGGCGCCGCCGCGCTTGGTGTCGCGGGTGTACAGATCGAGCACGAAGAGTCCGACCGGCGAGCCATCGGCGTTGCTCACTTCGAAGACGCGGGCGTCAGGATGATACGCGCCGAGGTCCTCCCGCTCGGCGAAGGTGACGCCGTACAGTTCGGTCGCCGCGTGGAACACACCCTCCTGGAGCACACGTTCGGCTTCGAACCAGGGGCGCAGCGCGCCGCGATCCAGGTCGTACTCGGCGGCCCGCACCTTCTCGGTGTAGAACGCCCAGTCGTGCGCCTCGAGCGCGAAGGGCTCCGGCTCGGCATCGATGATCGCCTGCAGCGCAGCCTGCTCCCTGCTCGCGTTGCGGGCCGCGGGAACGGCCAGTCGCCGCAGCAGATCGTGCACCGCCTCGGGGGAGCCCGCGGTCTCGTCCGAGGTCACATACGCGGCGTGCGAGTCGTAGCCGAGCAGGCCCGCGCGTTCGGCCCGCAGCTTCACGATCTCGCGCAAGACCGCACGATTGTCGTTCTCGCCGTCGCGCGATCCGCGCGCGCGCGACGCATCGAGGATCCGCTTGCGGCTCGCGCGGTTCGTGAGCGACGACAGGTAGGGGTGACCGGTGAACAGAGTGAGGGTGACGACCCATCTGCCCTTCAGCCCGCGGTCGGCCGCGGCTTGAGCGGCGGCGGAGAGCTCGCCCTCCGCGAGCCCGTCGAGCTCGGCGGCGTCGTCGAAGACGACGGCGAGCTCGTTCGTATCGCGCAGGAGGTTCTTCTCGAACGTGGTGGTCAGGGTCGACAGCCGCTGGTTGAGCGCGGTCAGCTGTTCCTTCGCCGCATCATCGAGGCCGGCGCCCGCGTGCGACATCTCCCGGAATCGCCGCTCGACGAGATAGCGCTGCTCGGGGCTCAGCTCGAGGTCCTCGAGCTGCTCGTGGATCGTCTTGATACGCCAGTACAGAGCCGAGTCGAGCTCGATCGAGTCATGATGCGCCGACATCAGGGGCGCGAGCTCTTCCTCGATCTCCTGGATCTCGGGTGTCGCGTCGGCGGACGAGACCGTGTAGAACGTGCGCGACACGTCGCCGAGGAGCTTGCCGCTGGTCTCGAGCGCCACCATCGTGTTCTCGAAGGTCGGCATCGAGCGGACCATGGTGATGGCGCCGATTTCGCGCTTCTGAGCGGCGAAAGCCTGCTCGAATGCCGGGAGGTAGTGCTCGGGCCTGATCACCGAGTAGTCAGGCAGACCGTAGGGAAGGGTGCTGGGGGACAGGAGCGGGTTCTCGTTCGCCATGAGGGCCAGCCTAGCCCGCGCCCACAGCTCTCCCGCCGAATGTTTGCAAAGCGTCCATTGCAAAGAAGCAGTTGCAAAGAGGTCTTTGCACGCGTAGATTCAGTTCCATGGAAGACGAAGCACACGGCACGCCGGACGACGTGGCTCGCGTCGCGGAGCGCCACTCGGATGACCGTGTTCTCGACACCGGCGCCCTGCGGGCGCTCGCACACCCGCTGCGCGTCCAGATTTACGACATCCTGAGCCAATACGGGCCGCAGACGGCGAGTTCGCTGGCCGAGAAGCTCGGTGAATCATCCGGCTCGACGAGCTACCACCTGCGCGCGCTGGCCAAGCACGACCTCATCCAGGAGTGCACCGACCGGGGGACGGGCCGCGAACGGTGGTGGGAGCGCCCGATCGGCGGTGTCTCGTTCGCGAACGCCGAAGCGATGAAGACGCCCGCCGGCCGCGCCGCGACCCAGATCGTCATGAACGAGTTCTTCCGCAACCGGCAGGAGCAGCTCATGCGGTTCATGGAAGACGGGATCTCCGACCTCGACGAGAGGTGGCGAAGCGGCACCCTGATATCGACGGCTTCCACGCGCCTGAACCCCGAGCAGACCAAAGAGCTCTCACGGAAGATCATGGCGCTGATCGACGACGCCGTGGACCGGTACCGCAATCAGACCGGCGAGAACGTGCGACCCGTGACCATCCGGGCCGATCTGTTCCCGCTCCCCGACCTGGGAGGACAGTCATGACCGCCATCACCTCACCCCGTGTCAGCGCCGGGGGGGGGGGGGGGGGGGGGGGGCGCGCCCCGGCGGCGCCGCCCCCCCAGCCCCCGCCACG
>JBEVNN010000260.1:0-3857 GCA_040508095.1 Gaiellaceae bacterium | reverse complement strand
GAGTACGCGATGCTGAAGGCCGCGGGCGCGCGCGGCTGGCTCGACGAGCGGCAAGCCGCCGTCGAGTCCCTCACGGCGATCAAGCGTGCAGGCGCCGACCTCGTCGTCAGCTACTGGACGAAGGAGCTGGCCGGTTGGCTGTAGCAACGGATCTCTGGGAGACCATCGCGCGTGAGGCCGCGCAGGAGAGCCGGCTGTGGCGCGACGCATTGCGCGCGTATCCCCGGCGGGAGGCGGTCTTCTCGCCGCTGGCCGAGGAGCGGTTCGGGCTCGGCCTCGAGACGATCTACGAGGGCTATCTGCTCCACTACGGTCGCCCGCGGCTGTTCGAGCCGGCCGACGCCGACACGGCGCTGCTCCTCGGGGATTACCTGTACGCGCACGGCCTCGTGCGCGTCGCGCACGCCGGGCCGGTCGAGGCCGTGAGCGACCTCGCCGCGCTGATCTCGCTGTGCGCCCAGCTGCGCGCAGACGGGCTCCCGGGCGACGGTGAGGCGTGGGCGGCCACGGCGGCCACGCTCGGCCGCGGCGAAGACGCGCGGCTGACGTGGCAGCCGGGCCCGGAGGCAGAGCGGGCGCTCGAGAAACACGGGACCCTGGTCGGGTAGAGTCGCGCCGATGCTCCCGCTCGCGAAGACCGCCGCCGAGGAGGGCAAGGACGTCATCACGGCCATGCTGGTCGTCGGCCTCGTCTTCCTCAGCGTGATCATCCTCGGCGAAGTGACGCACTGGCTTCGCCATCGGCGTCGCTAGGGAGCTCTCACGCGTGCGCGAGCTACCGCGCGGCACGGTTACCTTCCTCTTCACCGACATCGAGGGTTCGACGAGGCTGCTGCACGAGCTCGGCGCCGAGCGGTACGCGGCGGCGCTCGACGAGCACCGGCTGGTCGTGCGCGATGCCTGCGCGCGGCAGGACGGTGCCGAGGTCGACACGCAGGGCGACGCGTTCTTCGTCGCGTTCCCGACGGCACCCGGCGCGCTCGCGGCGGCTCGCGACGCCCAGGAGCGCCTCTCGATCCCGGTGCGGATGGGCATCCACACCGGCACGCCGCTGCTCACCGGCGAGGGCTACGTGGGCGAGGACGTCCACCGCGCCGCGCGGATCGCGGCCGCGGGCCATGGCGGGCAGGTGCTGGTCTCCGCCGCGGTGGCCGCTCTGCTTTCGGACGACGGCCTGCGCGACCTGGGCGAGCACCGGCTCAAGGACCTCAGCGCGCCGGAGCGGATCTTCCAGCTCGGGGACGGCGAGTTCCCGCCGCTGAAGACCCTCTACCGAACGAATCTCCCGGTCCCCGCCACGCCGTTTCTGGGGCGCGACGACGAGCTGGCGCACGTGCACGACCTGCTCGCCTCCGACGAGATCCGGCTGCTCACGCTAACCGGGCCTGGCGGTTCGGGGAAGACGAGGCTTGCGCTCCAGGCCGCCGGCTTCGCGTCGGATGCGTACCCCGACGGTGCTTGGTGGGTGCCGCTTTCGCCGGTGTCGAGCGCAGACGAGGTGATGCCTGCAGCCGCCCGGGAGCTCGGCGGCGGAGGCCTGCTGGAGGAGCTCGTCGGCGACAGGCGGCTGCTCCTCCTGCTCGACAACTTCGAGCACGTGGTCGGCGCCGCTCCGGAGGTCGGCCGACTGCTCGCCGAGTGCCCGCGCGCCGACGTGCTCGTGACCAGCCGGGAACGGCTGCGCGTCCAGGGCGAGCAGGTGTACCCGGTGCCGGTGCTGGAGCGGGCGGACTCGCGCGAGCTCTTCGCGGCGAGGGCGCGGGCCGTGCAGCCGGACTTCGAGCCCGACGAGCACGTCGACGAGCTGTGCGCCAGGCTCGACGATCTCCCGCTCGCGCTCGAGCTCGCGGCGGCACGGACAACGCTGCTGACGACCGCGCAGCTGCTCGAGCGGCTCGGGAGCCGGCTCGACCTACTGCGTGGCGGCCGCGACGCCGAGCTCCGGCAGCGAACGCTCCGGGCGACGATCGAGTGGTCCTACGAGCTGCTGACGCCGGAGCAGCAGGGGTTGCTCGCGTCGCTGTCCGTCTTCCGCGGCGGCTGGAGCCTGGAGGCGGCCGAGCGCGTCTGCGAAACCGACCTCGAGCCGCTGCAGTCGCTCGTGGACCAGAGCCTCGTGCGGCGGTGGAAGACCGGTCGCTTCGGGATGCTCGAGACGATCCGCGAGTTCGCCGGCGAGAGGCTGGAGCCGGAACGGAGAGAGGAGCTCCTGCGCCGACTAGTCGAGCTGCTCACCGAAACGTTCGAGCCGAATCTCCTGCCGGAGA
Organism: Gaiellaceae bacterium; assembly: GCA_040508095.1. Taxonomy (GTDB): domain Bacteria; phylum Actinomycetota; class Thermoleophilia; order Gaiellales; family Gaiellaceae; genus AC-32. The sequence goes on along the minus strand of JBEVNN010000260.1, from coordinate 1,590 downwards.
CACCGGGAGCGGCGCTGATGGAGCTCGCGCGCGACGAGCGGCCGAACGTCGACGTCGCTCTCGACTGGGCGGAGGAGAGTGCCGAGGCGGAGGCGGGGCTCCGGCTCATGTCGACGCTCGAGCTGTACTGGTCGACCAACGATCCGCTCGGAGCCCGGTCGCGACTCGACACGCTCCTGGCCGTTGCCGGCGACGACCTCGACCCGCGCGTGTACGCACATGCGCTGCGCATTCGCGGCGCAACCTACGACATGACCGGCGAGACCCAGCTGGCCGGGCCAGAGTACGAGCGCGCGATGGAGGTGTTCCGCGACCTCGGGGACGAAGAAGAGACCGACCATCTCCTGGTCCGCATCGCCATCGACGCGCGGTATGCGGGGGACCTCGAACGAGCGGCCCGGCTCGCGTCCGAGGCGCTCGAGCGCATCCGGGTGCGCGGCAATCAACGCGACGAGGCGATCGCATTGGACAACCTCGCGATGGTCGCGTTCGAGCAGGGCGACCGCGAGCTCGGCCTCGACCTCGTCCACGAGGCGGCGTCGGTTGCGGAGAGCGTCGGCTTCAGCTGGTGGAGCGGCGTGGCGCTCCTCTCCGCGGCTGAGTGGCTGATCCGCCAGGAAGATCCGGAGGCGGCGAAGGCGGAGTTTCGCGAGGGACTCGCGACGCTCGCCGAGGTGCCGGACCTCGTGAACCTCCCGATTGGGCTCGCGGCTGGCGCGGCCGGCGCGGCTATCGAGGGCGATGCGGTGCGCGCGGGAACGTTGTGGGGCGCGGTCGAGGCGACCGGGGAGCGCGAACCCAGGCCGACGACTACCCAGGCGCTCCGCGAGTATGGGCCGTTCGTCGACCGGGTTCGCGGAGCGGCCTTCGAACGCGGGCGTGCTCGGGGCCATACGCTCTCGCTCGAGGCCGCAGTGGAGTACGCGCTCGCGACCATAGACTGACGCCGATGGCGCCTCCGGCGGACCTCCGGGCCTGGATCGCGCTCCTCGAGCGCGAGGGCGAGCTCGTTCGCGTCTCCGCCGAAGTCGACCCGCACCTCGAGGTCACGGAGATCGTCGACCGCGTCGTGAAGGCCGGCGGGCCGGCGCTGCTGTTCGAGAGCCCGAAGTCCGAGCACCCGCTGCTGATCAACCAGTTCGGCACCGAGCGGCGCATGTGCCTCGCGTTCGGCGCCGACAGCCTCGACGAGGTCGGCCGCCGGCTCGGCGACGTGCTGGAGATGCAGCCGCCGCAGGGCATCGCCGAGAAGGTCCGCGGACTGAAGAAGCTGAAGTCGATTGCCGACTCCCGCCCGAAGACCGTGCGCGGCGGGCCCGTGCACGATGTCGTCCTCCTCGACGACGAGGTCGACCTCCGCCGCCTCCCGATCCAGACCTGCTGGCCCGGAGACGCCGCGCCTTTCATCACGCTTCCGGCGGTGATCACCAGGGACCCGCGCACCGGCTCGCGCAACGTCGGCATGTACCGGATGCAGGTGCTGGACGAGCGCACGACGGCGATGCACTGGCAGATCCACAAGGACGGCCGCGCCGACTACCTGATGACCGACGGGAAGCTCGAGGTCGCGGTCGCGCTCGGGCTCGACCC
>JBEVNN010000258.1:0-3445 GCA_040508095.1 Gaiellaceae bacterium | reverse complement strand
AGCCGTAGCGCAGGGACCCGAGGTCGTCCGCCTTGACGAAGCTCGTCCCGGCGTAGGCCGCCTCGGTGCCGTAGACGCGGTCGAGCTCGGTCGGGTGGCCGACGGACTCGTGCACCTGCAGGCCCGTCTGCTCCGCGTCGATCACGACGGTCGTGACCCCGGACGGGCACTGGTCAGCGCGAAGGAGCGCCGACGCCTGCTCGCCTACGCGCGGCGCCTCGCGCTCGAGCCCGAGCTGGTCCACGAACTCCCAGCCTGCCTGCGCGCTCGAGCCGCCGTGGGCGCTCGGGTAGCTGCGGATCTGGGTGACGCCGTCGCGCGCCGCCAGTGCGTCCACGCCGCCGCCGCACTCGACGATCTCCTGCTCCGTCGAGGCGCCGTCGGACGAGACGAAGAGCTTGTGCTCGCGCTGTGCGCGGACCGACGCGGAGGTGACCTTCACGTCCTCGTGCTGCAGCGCCTCCTCGGCGCGCAGGCAGAGCTCGACCTTCTCCGCGACGGGCACGGAGAACGGGTCGCGGTCGACGACGGTGCGGAACTCGCCGCGGGCCGGCTCGACCGAGGCCAGCGCGCGAACGTGTCCGCCGGGCGCGGCTTTCGCGAAGGCGACCGCCTTGCGCGCCGCCTCCTGCGCGCCGTTCGCGTCGAGCTGCCGCTCGCCGGCGAAGCCCCAGGCGCCGTCGACGAGGACGCGTACGCCGATCCCCTGCGTCTCGCTGTCGTCCAGCCGCTCGACGCGGCGGTTGCGCGTGCCGACCACTTGCGATCGTCGGACGACCACGCGCGCGTCCGCATAGGACGCCCCCGCGCCGAGAGCTGCTGCGACCGCCTCCTCGCACAGCTCAAGCACAGCGCGGTACCTTAATTGCGGCCGGTCGGCCACGGAAGTCGTGGCTAGAATGGCCGCCGCGCGCTGGTGGCGGAATTGGTAGACGCGCAAGGTTGAGGGCCTTGTGGGGTTAACACCCCGTGGAGGTTCAAGTCCTCTCCAGCGCATCGTGGAGCAGCGTCTGAGCCTCGTGACGCTCGGTGTTCGCGACCTCGGTCGCGCCCGGGCGTTCTACGAGGCGCTCGGTTGGAGGAGCGGGGCCGCGCCCGACGACGACGTCGTCTTCTTCCGCGCGGGAGGAACCGTGCTCGCCCTCTGGGGCCGCGACCGGCTCGCGGAGGACAGCGGCGTCGAGGATTCCGGCGGCTGGGGCGGCGTGACGCTCGCGCACAACGTCCGGTCGCCCGAGGAGGTCGACGCCGTGATCGCCGAAGCCGAGGGCGCGGGCGCGACAATCACGCACCCGGCCGGCCCGACTTTCTGGGGCGGCTACTCCGGCGGATTCGTCGATCCCGAAGGGCATGCCTGGGAGGTGGCGCACAACCCGCACTGGACGCTCGCCGAGGACGGGAGCGTGCTGCTCCCCGACTGACGCTTGACAGACATAGCGCTGAGATGTATCGTCGCGATATATGAACGCTGTCACGCCGGTGCTGCTCGGCCTTCTCGCAAGCAAGCCGTGCTCGGGTTACGACATCAAGAGGGTGGTCGACCGCTCGACGCGGTTTTTCTGGGCGGCGAGCTACGGCCAGATCTATCCCGAGCTCAAGCGCCTGGAGGCGGAAGGGCTGATCGAGGGCGAGGACCGCCCGAACGGAGGCCGTAGCCGTCGCGTCTACACGCTGACTCCGGCCGGCCGCGAGGCCCTCCTCGAGTGGATGCGGAGCGAGATCACCACGATCGAGCTCCGCGACGAGTCGCTGCTCCGGCTGTTCCTCGCCGACGAGTTGCCGCGCGAGGAAGCGCTCTGGCTGCTCGAGGGCCGCAAGCGCGGCCACGAGCAGTACCTGGAGGTGCTGCGCGAGATCCAGGCGCTGCCCGGCGGCCCGGACCCGACCTTCGTCGACCTCGTCCTGCGCTACGGGATCGACTTCAACGAGTGGGGAGCGAGATGGTGCGAGGAACAGCTGCAGCGGCTGCGCGCCGAGACGAAGGCAGCCTGACCGAGCCCACGTTCCTCGGCGTCCTGATGACGGGGCTGCCGGGGTTCCTGCGCGAGGGCTTCCTGCCGCTAGGTGCCTTCTACGCGGGGCTGCGGCTCGACGGGCTCGCGGCCGGGATCGTCGCGTCGGCCGCCGCTTCGCTGGTCGTCTACCTCTTCGAGCGCCGCGCCGGCCGGAACGCGCTGCTCGTCCGCCTCTCGCTCGCCTTCGTCGCGGTGCAGTCGATCGTCGGACTGGTCTCCAACAGCACGACGGTCTACCTCGCTCAGCCCGTGCTGATCGCCTTCGCCTGGGGCGTCGCCTTCCTCGTCTCGGCCGCGCTCGGCCGGCCACTCGCGGGCACGCTCGCCGGTGCGTGGTACCCGTTCCCGCACTGGCTGCGCGAGTCGCCGGAGTTCAAGCGCGTCTTCGGGATCGAGTCGCTCGTCTGGGGCGGGTACTTCCTCGCGCGCAGCGCGCTCCGGCTGGCGATGCTGCTGCAGGGGAGCCTCGAAGGGTTCCTCGTGGTCGTGTTCCTGACCGGCACGCCGGTGATGCTGCTGATCCTCGCCTGGTCGATCCGCTTCTCGCTTCGCGGGCTCGCGGACGCCCAGCCCGTGCCCGCTGCTTGACGCCGTCCGGGAGGACGTCTACCGTGTCTGGCGAACGTATGTTCGTTCCCGCAAGCGACCTCGAGGTGGCTCGATGCTGACCGGCAGACAGCAGGAGATCTGGAACTTCCTCACGCAGTACGTCGACGAGCACGGCTACCCGCCGACGGTGCGCGAGATCGGAGAAGCGGTGGGCCTCGCCTCGCCGTCGACGGTTCACGCGCACCTGGCGAACCTCGAACGGGTCGGGCTGATCAAGCGCGACCCCACGAAACCGCGCGCCCTCGAGCTGCGCCGTGACCCGAAGCCGCAGCCGGCGTCCGCGACCGCGGACGACGTGCACCGGCTCCCGCGGGTCGGCGAAATCGCCGCGGGCGGGCCGCTGCTGGCGGACCAGAACGTCGAGGACTACCTCGCGGTGCCCGAGCCACTCGCGCGCGGGGGCGAGGAGTTCCTGCTGCGCATCAAGGGCGACTCGATGGTCGACGCGGGGATCCTCGAGGGCGACATCGTGGTCGTTCGGCGCGAGCAGACCGCGCGCGACGGCGAGATCGTGGTCGCGCTGGCCGGCGAGGACGAGACCGTCGAGGAAGCGACCGTGAAGCGCTTTTTCCGCGAGAACGGACGCATCCGGCTGCAGCCCGAGAACGACTCGATGGAGCCGATCTATGCCGACCACGTGCAGATCCTGGGCATCGTGACGGGGGTGTTCCGCTCGCTGTGAACCCGGTGCCGCTCAACCGCACGCTGGAGCAGGAGCTGAACGCGCTCCTACGGGGCGCGAGCATGGAGTGCCTCGTGTGTGGCGAGTTCGTGATGCAGCTGCCGCACGGCGGAGGCATCTTCTGCCCGGAGTGCGGCAG
>JBEVNN010000227.1:0-2855 GCA_040508095.1 Gaiellaceae bacterium | reverse complement strand
CTGCCGCCACAGGTGACCATCGTCCCGGTCTATGTGCTCTGGGCGAAGCTGCACCTCGTCGGCACGCTCTGGCCGTTGATCGTGCCGAACTGGCTCGGCGACGCCTTCTCGATCTTCCTGTTGCGCCAGTTCTTCCTGACCATCCCCGAGGAGTACCTGGACGCCGCGCGTGTGGACGGCTGCGGCGAGTTCCGGATCCTGACGACGGTCGTGCTGCGGCTGGCGAAACCGGCGATCGCGGCCGTGGCGTTGTTCTCGTTCCTGTTCTGCTTCAACGACTTCTTCGGGCCGTTGCTCTACACCGGCGAGAGCTCGCAGCACTGGACGCTCTCGCTCGGGCTGTCGCAGTTCCGCTCGCTCTACCAGGTGCAGTGGAATCTGGTCATGGCGGCGACGCTGATCGTGATGGCGCCGGTAATCGTCCTCTTCTTCCTGGCGCAGCGGGCCTTCGTCGAGGGCGTGACGCTGACGGGGGTGAAGGGATGAAGGTCGCCGTCATCGGGGCGGGCTCGACGTACACGCCGGAGCTCGTCTCGGGGCTCGGCCGCGAGCGTGATGCGATCGACGTGCACGAGCTGGTGCTGCACGACATCGACGCCGAGCGGCTCGAAGTCGTGGGCGGGCTCGCGCAGCGGATGCTCGACCGGCAAGGCTACGACGGGAGCCTCGTGCAGACGGGCGACCTCGATCGGGCTGTCGACGGCGCCGACTACGTGCTCGTTCAGATCCGCGTCGGCGGCCAGGAGGCCCGGCTGCGCGACGAGACCGTCCCGCTCGCCTGCGGCTGCATCGGCCAGGAGACGACCGGCGCGGGTGGGCTCGCGAAGGCCTTCCGGACGGTGCCGGTCGTGCTCGAGATCGCGGAGCGCGTGCGCGAGCGCGGCGCCGACGGCGCGTGGATCGTCGACTTCACGAACCCGGTCGGGATCGTCACGCGGTCGCTGCTCGACGCCGGCCATCGCGCTGTCGGGCTCTGCAACGTCGCGATCGGCGTCCAGCGCACCTGCGCACGGCTGCTCGGGGTGGAGCCCGAGTCGGTACTCGTCGACCAGGTCGGGCTCAACCACCTGACGTGGGTGCGCGCGGTCCGCGTGGACGGCGAGGACGTCCTGCCGCAGCTGCTGGACGAGCACGGCGACGAGCTGTCCGGTCTCGCGGGCGGGCTGCCGCTGCGCCTGCTCGAGGAGCTCGGCGCGGTGCCCTCGTACTACCTGCGCTACTTCTACGCCCACGACCGGGTTCTGGCCGAGCAGCTAGGGGAGAAGCCACGAGCGGCGCAGGTGATGGAGATCGAGCGGGCGCTGCTGGAGATGTACCGCGACCCGAAGCTCACGGAGAAGCCGGCGCTGCTCGAGCAGCGCGGCGGCGCGTTCTACAGCGAGGCGGCGGTCGGGCTCGTGCGCTCGCTGGCGACCGGCGACGGCCGCGTCCACGAGGTGGACCTCCGCAACGAGGGGACTCTTGCCGGGCTCGCGGATGACGACGCGGTCGAGGTTCCGGCCCGCGTCGGCCGCGACTCGATCGAGCCGCTCCCGCAGGCGCCGCTCGCGCCGGAGCTGGTCGGCCTCGTCCAGCACGTCGCCGCATACGAGCGGCTAGGCGCTCAGGCCGCGGCCGCGCGGGATCTCGACCTCGCGCGCAAGGCGCTGCTGGCGCACCCGCTGATCGGCCAGCACGCCCTCGTCGAGGAGCTGCTGGAGCCGCTGCTCGAGCCGCCGGAGGCGCCGGTATGACCGATGTCCTAGCGGTAGACGGCGGCGCGTCGAAAACACACCTCGCGCGCCTGGGCCGTGACGGTGCACTGCTGGAGCTCGTGCGCGGGCCGGAGAGCTCCCCGCAGACCCTCGGCCTGGAGCGCGCGCTCGCCGTCCTCGACCGCCTTTTCGAGCAGGCCGGCGGCCGCTCGGGCGAGGCCGAGGTTGCGCAGCTCAACATGTCGGGCGTCGACTTCCCGAGCGAGGAGCGCGAGCTGCGCGAGGCGATCGAGGCGCGGCGCTGGGCCGAGCGCGTGGTGGTCGACAACGACACCTTCGCCGTCCTGCGCGCGGGCACGGAGCGCGGCTGGGGAGTCGCCGTCGTCTGCGGCTCGGGGATCAACTGCGTCGGGGTCGCCGCGGACGGACGCCACGCGCGCTTTCCAGCCCTAGGCACGATCACCGGCGACTGGGGCGGAGGCTGGGACGTCGGCAACGCGGCGCTGTTCGCGGCCGCGCGCGGGGAGGACGGCCGAGGGCCGCACACGTCGCTCGAACGCGCCGTCCCGGCCCACTTCAGGCTCGAGACCCCGGCCGGGCTGGCGGAGGCGATCCACCGCGGCGAGGTCCCGTCGCGCCGGCTGGTCGAGCTGCCCCCGGTCGTATTCGCGGAGGCCGAGCACGACGCGGTCGCCGCGGAGATCGTCGAGCGGCTCTCCTCCGAGATCGTCGCGATGGCCCGCGTCGCCCTCCAGCGCCTCGACCTGGTCGAGGAGCCCGCGGAGGTCCTGCTCGGCGGCGGCCTGCTGCAGACCGGCGACGGCCTCCTCAGCGCGGCCGTCGAGGAGGAGTTGCGGCAGCTTGCACCCAACGCGACCGTGACGGCGCCGAGCTCGCCGCCGGTCGTGGGCGCGGCGCTGCTCGGCCTGGACGCCCTGGGCGCCGACGCGGACGCCCAGCGGCGCGCCCGCGACGAGCTCGAGGCCGCGGTGGAGGCCGAGCGTGGCTGAGGTCCGATACGTCCAGGCGACGAAGCTCTACCCGGGCAGCTCGGCGCCGGCGGTCGACGCGCTGGACCTCGATGTGGGGGACGGCGAGCTGATGGTGCTCGTCGGCCCGTCGGGCTCGGGGAAGACGACGGCGCTGAGGATGCTCGCGGGC
>JBEVNN010000225.1:0-8065 GCA_040508095.1 Gaiellaceae bacterium | reverse complement strand
TTCGCGGGGTTCCCCCTGACCGGCGGCTTCGTCGGCAAGTTCTACGTCTTCTCCGCTGCGTACGAGCACGGTTGGACCTGGCTCGTAATCGTCGGCGTCGCCGCGACGGCCGTCAGCCTCTACTACTACCTCGGCGTGATCCGCGCGATGTACTTCCGGCCCTCCGAGGAGCTCCAGCTCGCTCCGGTGGCCGGCGGCTCGCCTCCGCCCGAACGCGCACTGCAAGCCGCGGTCACGGCGGCGCTCGTCGTCACCGTGGGCTCGTTCTTCGCCGTTCAGCCGCTGATCGACGCGGCGAAGAAGGCGGCCTCGTCGCTCCCGTTCTAGCGGCTGCGCAGCTCGGCCGCCGCCGACACGGCGGCCTGGACGCAGAAGACACCGAGGCAGGCCAGGAGCGCCGAGCGGCCGAGGGCCGGCACGACGCCCTCGGTGACCTCCGGCGCGCGCACGGCGGCTCCCGCCACGAGCAGGCCGAGCACGAGAGTCCAGAGCAGCGCATGCAGGTGGTCGCGGTTGTCGTCTAGCACGTGGCCGAAGGCCTCGAGCGCCGCCGCCGCCGCGGCCGGCACGGCGAGCAGGAGCGCGTAGAACGCGAGCCGATGAGCCCCTACCCCGTCCGCCGCCGCTGCCGCAATCACGAGCCCAACAGGTATCGCCCGGCGAGCCATGGAACGGGGTTCTGCGTCCGCGCCGCGGCTCCTTCGTTACGCTCAGCAGACCTGTGAGAAAGGAGCGCGCATGCCCGATGTGCCGGTGACGTGGCTGGGCCACGGCAGCTTCCGGATCGACTCGCCCGGCGGCAAGCGGGTCTACCTCGACCCCTGGCTCGGGAACCCGAAATGCCCCGACGCCGAGAAGGAACCCGAGCGGATCGACGTGATCGCGATCACGCATGGACACAACGACCACGTCGGCGAGACGGTCGAGCTGAGCAAGCAGTTCTCGCCGGAGATCGTCGCCAACGTCGAGCTCAAAGGCTGGCTCGGCGAGCAAGGCGCGCCGGTCGGTGATGTGCCCGGACCGAACAAGGGCGGCACCGTCGAGGCGGCAGGGGTGAAGTTCACGCTCGTGAACGCGTTCCACTCGAGCGGCGCCGCCGACTTCACCTACCTGGGCGAAGCGGCGGGGATCGTGATGGAGGTCGAGAACGGCACCAGGCTCTACTTCGCGGGGGACACGTGCGTCTTCGGCGACATGGAGCTGATCGGCCGGATCTACTCACCCGACGTGGCGATCCTGCCGATCGGCGGGCACTTCACGATGGACCCGCGCGAGGCGGGCGTCGCGTTGCAGCTCGTCGGCACGACGCGCTGCATTCCTTGCCACTACGGCACCTTCCCGCTGCTCGCCGGAACCCCGGACGAGCTGCGGCAGCACGCGCCTTCCGGGGTTGAGATCATCGAGCTGCAGCCCGGGGAGACGACGACGGTTTGAGAGAGCGCTGGTTCGGCGCGACTGGCCGGCTCGTGCCGGAGATCGCAGTCGAAGGGGAGCTCGACGTCGACGACGCGCTCGTGCTCGACGGCGTCTCCGACGAGACGGCGCTGCGCGAGGCCCATGCGCACGGGCGGCCGGTCGTGGTGCGAGCGGGCTCGGCCGAAGCCGTGAAGGCTGCCCTCGCCCGGCCAGAGGTCGCTTCTGTGCTCGTGCCCGAAGCGAAGCGCGAGTTGCTTGAGCTGGACCTCACGGAGCTGACATATGGCTGAACCTGTGGTTGCCACCTACTCGATCGCCGCCTGCGACCTCGAGGGCGGCCAGTGGGGTGTTGCCACGCAGTCGAAGTTCCTCGGCGTCGGCTCGGTCGTGCCGTGGGCGGAGCCGCAGGTGGGTGCGATCGCGACCCAGGCCTGGGCGAACCCCCGGTACGGGCCCGACGGCCTGGCGCTGCTGCGCGAGGGGCTGAGCGCGGACGAGGTGGTCGAGCGCCTGACCTCGGCCGACGACGGCCGCGATCACCGCCAGCTAGGGGTCGTCGACGGAAAGGGCGGCAGCGCGAGCTTCAGCGGCGCCGAGTGCATGGACTGGGCCGGTGGCCGTACCGGTCCGTGCTACGCGGCGCAGGGCAACATCCTCGTCTCGGCCGAGACGGTCGACGCGATCGCCGAGACGTTCGAGGCGGCGTCCGGCCGGCCGCTGGCGGAACGCCTGCTCGACTGCATGGACGCGGCGCAGGCGGCAGGCGGCGACCGGCGAGGACAGCAGTCCTCTGCACTGCTCGTGGTCGAGCGGGACGGCGGCTACGCCGGGCTTTCCGACAGCGTCGTCGACCTGCGAGTCGACGAGCACGAGCGCCCGCTCCAGGAGCTGCGCCGCATCTACGTCATGCACCAGGCGATCTTCGGCGAGACCCCGCGCGAGGAGTGGCTGGACGTCGACGACGCGCTCGGACAGGAGCTGCGCGAGCGCCTCGGCCGGCTCGGCTACGACGGCGACCTCGCCGAGTCGTACTTCGCCTGGGCGGGTAAGGAGAATCTGGAGGAACGCGTCGACGGCGTCGACCGCGTGGATCCCATCGTCATCGAAGAGCTGAGGAGGCAGAGTTGAGCGGACGCATCGCGCGGGTCGACGACCTCGAGCGCTACCCGATCTCCGGCCAGGACGGGCTCACGTGGAGGCCCGTTCGGCGCCATTTCGACATCAAGTCGTTCGGCGTCAACGCGTACACCGCCGAGGAGGCCGGCCAGCGCGTCGTCGAGGAGCACCGCGAGGACGGCGGGCACGAGGAGCTTTACGTCGTGATCAGCGGCCGGGCGACGTTCATGGTCGACGGCGAGGAGCACGACGCACCGACGGGGACGCTCGTTCACTGCACCCCGGGGACCCTGCGCGGCGCCATCGCCGCCGAACCGGGGACAACCGTGCTCGGGATCGGCGCGAAGCAGGGCGAGATCTTCCAGCCGTCCGGCTGGGAGTGGGTCTTCGCGGGGGTCGCCCTGCTCGAGCAGGGCGACGAGGAGGGCGCGCGGCGGGAGCTCGAGGCTGGAATCGCGGCCAATCCGGGCGCGTGGCAGGGGCCGTTCAACCTCGCCTGCATCGAAGCGCGGCTCGGGAACCGCGAGGCGGCCTTCGAACAGCTCGAACGCGCGGCTCAGCTCGACCCCGAGGCCGTGGCGAAGTACGCGCCGAGCGACGAGGACTTCGCGTCGATCAGGGAAGACACGCGCTTCCTAGCGATCACCGGGCAATCGGACGCCGTCGGCACGAGCTCGTAGCGCACGCAGCGGGTCGGCTTCCGGCTTGGCCACGAGCAGCACGGCGCCGTGGCCCGACTCCGCGACGAGGGAGTCCACCAGCAGCTGCAGCCCGACCGCGAGCGCGAACGCCTTGTGCGCGTGCTCGCCTCCGAACGGCACCAGCTCGTCCTCGTCCGCCTCGCCGGCCAGAACCTCGCCGTAGGTGACGCGGCCCATCGAGACGTCGCTGACGAGCGGCTCGCCGTCTGAAGACGGGATCGCGATCGCAAGCGGGTTCGTCCCGGCGAGCTTCGGCCCGCCGTCCGGGTGGCCGAGCCGTGCGGGCGAGGTCGCGGTCAGCGCCGCGACGAGGCCGCTCTCGGCGAGCTTCCGGCCCCAGTAGCCGAGCATTCCGGTCGGGAAGGTGCGCTGGGCAACGACCAGGCGCGCGTGCTGCGGCGGCTCCGCGACCTGCGCCTCGACGATAGAAGCCAGTGTGAGGTAGCCGAGCGCGCCGTTGGCGTCCCAGCGCTGGTAGCCCGGCTCGTCGAGAACGCACCGTGGACGCGCCGAGGGATCCAGCTCGAATGGCCGCGTCGCCAGCCACTCGACGCGTGAGAGCCCGTGGCCGGTCTTGCCCCGCCGCTCCGCATCGACGAAATGGTCGGCCAGCGTGCGAGCGTCGGCCTCGCCGAAGCCGAGCCCCTGGAGCGTTTCGAGTACCTCGTGTTCACGCATGTTCACGAAATCCTTACGGAGCGCAACAATCGCCTGCGCGGGAGCGTCGTCTTAGTCTCTGGTTTCAGTGGGGGCTCCAGCACGGAGACCCCGGGGTCCGCTGGAACTCCTGGAGGGCGCCCAACGTGGCGCCCTTCAACTTTGACGGCTATAACGCCCAGGTGAGACCGGCCACAGCGCTTGCCGTCGCGCTCGGAGCCGTGCTCGCGGCAAGCGCCGCCGCGGCTCCGAAGCCGCACGCAGAGCGGGCGCAGTCGGGAGACGTCGAGGCCGTCTTCTCGTACACGTACGACCGGGCGAAGTTCCGCTTCGGACGGCAGCGACTGACGATTGTGCGCCTCGGCGAGACTCGCTTCTCGGCGCGGCTGCGGAAACCGCCGCTGGGCGGCTTCAACGCCCAGCCGGCGCGCTACTTCGAGCACCGCCCCTCCGTCTCGATCAGCGACCTCGACGGCGACGGCGAGCCCGAGGTGGTGCTGGACCTCTACTGGGGCGGCGCGCACTGCTGCTGGTACACGCAGATCTACCGCTACGTCGACGGCCGCGCCGGCTACCGCACGAACGTCCACATCTGGGGGAACTTCAGCTACGTCCTCGCCGACCTCGAGCACGACGGCAGGCAGGAGCTGGTGACGCGCGACAACCGCTTCTCCTACGCGTTCTCGAGCTTCGCCGACTCTCGCTGGCCGGTGCGAATCCTCCGGTACCGGCAGGGCGGGATGACAATCGTGACACGCCAGTACGCGAGCGAGATCAGGCGCGACGCGACGGCGCTCTGGCACGAGGCGATGGGCCGAGAGAAGACGCGCAGCAACCAGGGCGTGATCGCCGCCTGGGCCGCCGACCAGTGCATGCTGGGCCGCTGCACGCAGGCGTTCACGACGATCGATCGGCTCTCGCGCACCGGTCGCATCCACGGCGAGCGGACGAGAGTCGCCTACGAGCGGCGCCTGCGCGCCTTCCTCGCGCGGACGGGGTACCGCTGACCGCTAGCCGACGACCGGGAGGGACTTCACGATCCCGACGCCCTGTTCGCGCTTGGCGCCGGCGATCGCCTCCGCGGCCGCGATGATCTCGCGCGCCGGCTCGGCTTCCGGATCGGTCTCGACCAGCGGCGCGCCCTCGTCGCCGGCCTCGCGCAGCCGCGCGTCCATCGGCACACGGCCGAGCAGCGGCACTTCGAGCTCGTCGGCCAGGCGCCCGCCACCACCGGTCCCGAACGCCTCGCCGCTCATGTTCTCGATCACGCCGAGCAGGCGCATGTTCGTCTTGCGCGCCATCAGCGCCGCGCGCGCCGCGACCTCCTGCGCCAGCGGCTGCGGCGTGGTCACGATCACGGCCTCCGCCCGCGGCAGCAGCTGGCCGAGCGAGATGGAGACGTCGCCCGTGCCCGGCGGCATGTCGACGACGAGCGTGTCGAGCTCGCCCCAGTGCACGTCGGTGAGGAACTGCTCGAGCGCGCGGTGCAGCATCGGCCCGCGCCACATACCGGGCTCGTTGTCCTCGAGGAAGAACCCGATCGACATCAGCTTCAGGTCGCCGCGGACCGGCGGGACGATCATCCGGTCGACCGCCACCGGCTTCTGGTGAACGCCGAGCAGGTGCGGGATCGAGTGCCCGTAGACATCGGCGTCGAGGATCCCGGTCCGCTGGCCGAGGCGGTCGAAGGCGGCGGCGAGGTTGGCTGCCAGCGTCGACTTGCCGACGCCGCCCTTGCCGCTGGCGACGGCGATCACGCGCGTCGAGCGGTCGAGCTGGATGCCTTTCGTCCGCTCGGTGACCGTGCCACGCAGGCGCGCCGTCAGGGCGCTGCGCTCCTCGGGCGTCATCACGCCGAACTCGAGCGAGACACGTTCCACGCCCTCGACCGGCGCGAGCGCCTGCGCGACCTGCTGCTCGAAGCTCGAGCGAAGCGGGCAACCGGCGACGGTGAGCGCGATGCCGACGGTGACGTCGCCGCCCTCGACCCGCACGTCGCGCACCATGTCGAGCTCGACGACGTTCCGCTTGAGCTCGGGGTCGATGACCTGCTCGAGTGCCTTGAGGATCGCTTCCCGCTGGGCCTCCACGCTCGGAGCGTAGCTAGACGCCCAAGCGGTGGCGCAACCAGAGACCGTTGCGCACGGCGTAGCCGTTCCAGTCGTTGTTGAAGTACACGAAGACCTCGTGCTCGTCGGCCCAGGCGGCGAGCCTCCGAGCCCACTCCTCCAGCTCGCGCTCGGAGTAGTTGCCGCCGCGCCCGCGGCGCCCGTAGTGGAAGCGGACGAATGTCCAGTCGGCCGTGAGCTCGTGCGTCTGGAACGGTCGCTCGGGCGTGTCGCCGATCACGAGTGCGACGCCGTGCCGGCGAAGGAGGTCGTACACCGGCTCGGCGAACCAGGTCTCGTGGCGGAACTCGAAGCAATGCCGGCCCGCAGGCAGCTGCTCGAGCGCCTCCGCGAGCCGCTCGTCGTCGCGCCGGAAGCCCGGCGGGAGCTGCCACAACACCGGGCCGAGCTTCGGCGACTCCACCAACGGCCGGATGCGGTCGTAGAAGCGCGCGGTGCTCGGCGGAAGGTCGCGCAGCCGCTTGATGTGCGTCGCGTAGCGGCTCATCTTCACCGTGAAGAGGAAGCCCGGCGGCGCCTCGTGAACCCAGTTCGCAACCGCGCTCACCCGCGGCAGCCGGTAGAAGGTCGAGTTCACCTCGACCGTGTCGAAGTGGCGCGCGTAGAACTCGAGCCAGAGCCGCTGCGGCAGCCGTGGCGGGTAGAAGACGCCGTCGCGCCAGTGCTTGTAGTTCCAGCCCGAGCAGCCGATCCGGATCGGCTTCACCGCGAGAGCGCGGCGAACAGGCGATCGCAGACCTCCGGGGTAGCGGCGGCGACCACGCGAGAGCGGCCCTCGACGTCGAGCGGCGCCTCGCCGAACGGAGGCGCCTCAGGGAGGTCGATCGCGAGGCCGCGCTCACGCACGAGCAGCTGCGCGGCGGCGATGTCGACGGCGCGGGCCGGCTTCAGCGAGCAGACCGCGTCGACGCGGCCGGCGCCCAGGTGGCAAAGCGACAGTGCCAGCGAGCCCATCACGCGCAGACGGTAGGCGAGACCGACCATCTCGCGGGCCTTTTCGGCGATGCTCGAGGTCAGCGTCGCCTCGAAGGAGAGGATCTCGATCTCCTCCTTGGGCGGCAGCGGGGCGAGCACGGCCCCGTTCAGGCGCGCTCCCATCCCTCTCTCGGCGACCCATTCCTCGCCGCTACCGAAGTCGTGGACGAAGCCGAAGACGACGTCGGCCATCGTGTCGCCCTCGGCGACCGCGATCGAGACGGAGAAGAACGGGATGCCGCGCTTCGCGTTCAGGGAGCCGTCGATCGGGTCGACCACGATCCGGGTGGGGCCGTCGCCGACGATGCCGACCTCTTCCGAGACGATCGTCGTGCCCTCGACTTCCTGCAGCCGCGCGAGGATCACCTGCTCTGCCGCCGCGTCGACGGCCGTCGTCTCGTCACCGCCCTCGCCGTCGCCGACGACCGGCTCCCGCTCGGCGCGCGTCGGCAGCTCCTCGAGCACGCCGCGAACGTCCTCGACCGCCTCGCGGCACAGGGCGAGCCAGTCGGTCACAGCGGCAAGAACAAGAGCCCGCTGACGAGCTTCGGGTAGAAGTAGGTGCTCTTCTGCGGCATCGTCTCGCCGCGCTGGGCGACTGCGAACACGTCCTCGATCCGGGTCGGCCGCATCAGCACCGCGACCGCCGCCTCGCCCTCGTCCACGGCCCGCACCGCCTCCTGCCAGTCGGGCGTGTAGCTGATGCCGTCGTGCCCGAGACGGTCGACGAGCTGCACGTCGAGCTCGTTGCCGTCGACTGCGAGCTCCGCGCCGCTGCCGCGGTAGACGATCGCGGCGGCGCGGTCCGGCGGAGCCTGCTCGAGCGCCTCGCGGGCCGCATTCGGTTGCGGGAGTGGCTCGGCGGGAAGCTTCTCGGCGGGTTCGTGCTCGAAGAGACGATGCGTCGGGAAGATCATCAGTCCCGGGTCGCCAAGGCTGACGAGCACCGCCAGGACGTAGGCGCTCTCCGGCGTCCCGGCCTCCTCGTGGTAGGCGAGCGCGGTCTCGTAGCGGTGGTGGCCATCCGCGATCAGCAGCTGGCGGTCGGCAAACGCCTCGGCGATGCCGTCA
>JBEVNN010000198.1:0-5642 GCA_040508095.1 Gaiellaceae bacterium | reverse complement strand
GTACTGGCTCGCGCTGGCGATCGGCGCCCAGGATACGAGGGGCTGGCCGTAAAAGCGCGGGCTCCGCTTGCGCGCCGCAGCCAGCGTGCCTGTGGGCGAGAGCCCTGACGCGAACGGCGTACCGGCCTGCCCGGTAACAACAGGCTCGCTCGTCTTCGCGAAGGTGAGCTTGCGCCCGGAGGCGCAAGCGTCCTGCGTAAGCTCTGCATCGACATACCTGACACCGCCGCTTGGCCGGACGACGACGTCGCCGAGTCCGTGTGCGTTCCGAAGGCCGGCCAAGAGAGTGACAGCGTTCCCGCTGATGGCCTGGACGACCGCCGGCTCGGACGGTGTCGACCCGATCGTGAGGGTGTCGCCGACGACGATAGAGGACGGGTTCGCGACGGTAAGCGTCGTGTCGCCGGGGCTCGCCGGCGCGGCGAGCGACGTTGTGACCGCGCTCGCGGCAACGACACTCACGGGCATGACTGTCCAGTAGTAGCCCCCGCCTGGCCAGTCGTTGTCCCAGAGGTCGACCTTGGCCGCCTTCATGACCTGCGACGGCGGTAGGCCCGTGTGGTTAACGCCTTCGTCCGAAGCGAGGTCAAGCTCGTTGGTCGAGACGTCGAGCCCATCGGCGGTCCTCGAGACCGGCTCCGGACCGAAGGAGAGGAAGGCGGAGCGCGCTGCGAGCATTCCGGTGGTGTCTGTTGGGATCGCAAGCGGGCCAACCTCGCGGGGGACATACGCGGGGCTGCCGACAGCCGGACCGCGGAAGACGGTGTTCAGGCAGTCCTCATCGGTGAAAACAAGCACCCGGTAGAGTTCGGTCGAACTGCGCCAGATTGAACTGTCTCCCCGGTAGACAAATGCCGGTGTGGTCTCGTGAGTTCGCGTATGTCCCGCGTCCGAAACGACATCGGAGACGGTCGCGAGGTTGCTGAGCGGGCCTGTTGCGAACGGCGGGTTATAGCTCGTATAGACAGGGCTCCACCGCCCGTATGAGACGACCGGGAGACCGTTGTCGGTCGCGCCGTAGATCCAGCGCATCGCGCGGACGCGCCAGTGAACGGTGCTCGTCCAGGCGGGATCCTGGTGGAAGGTGTAGTACTCGCGCTCGTCCGCCATATTCGACCTGGTCGTAAACCAACGGCCGGCATCGAGCATCCAGACCATGTAACCGCTCGCACCGGGGACTTTGCTCCAACGTAGGAGGCCGGGGTAGCTGGGGGTCACTGGCTTGGGAATTGCCGGCCAGCGCATGTTGAGGCCGAAGGGCTTGCTCCAGGGGGTGACGCCCTTGGAGGTCCACGCGCGTACGTGCGCGTAGAGCGAATAGGGGTTTCCGGTGATCCACGGCAGCGAGAGCGGCAGCGCGGTCGCCGGCGTCTTGATCTTTTCTGCCTTCCCTTCCGTTGTCCAGACGACCCCGTTGTCCGTGAAGTTCCTGCTCGTTGAGAGCTCGAAGTCGTACTTCGTCGCCCCCGGAATTGGATCCCACGCAAATGAGGGCGTTCGCGCGAAGGTGTGGGTGATCGCCTCGTCGACGCGAAACGTGAACGCGTGCAGGTTCTGCGGCGCCGCGGCATGCGCGGCCGCGGTCGGCAACGCAACCGCGAGCGCGGCAGCCAAAGCAGCAGCAAGACGGGCGCAGACCATCACGAGCCGTTGTCGGCAGTACCGGGTGCCGGGGTCTCCCCCGTTCGGGTGACTTCAATCGAGGGACAGCGTCCGCTCCAGCGCCGCCGCGGCGCCGAGTACGAGCGCATCCTGACCCTGCGGCGCGGCGAGCTGCACCGACGCGGCCAGGCCGTCCTCCGCCGGGCCGCACGGCACCGCTGCCGCCGGCCACCCGACGGCATTGAGCGGGAACGTCAGCTTCGTCAACCGGCCGCGCAGTGCGAGCTCGTCCGCGGGCGCGGCGGGGGCGACGCACTCGAGCGTCGGCGTCAGCAGCAGGTCGACGCCGGCGGCGGATTCCGCGAGCCGCTCGCGGTAGCGCTTACGCGCCCCGACCGCGAGCTCGTACTCGGCGTCGGTGAGGGCGAGGCAGCGCTCGACCTTCGTGCGGACCGTCGGGCCGTACTCGTCCGCGTACTCGGCGAACAGCTCGCGGTGCACGTCGGCGACCTCGCGGCTGAAGCTCGGGTAGACACCGGCTGGGAGCGGCAGCTCGAGGCGTCGAAGCCGCGGGAACAGCGCTGCGGCCTCCTCCACGCGCGCCCGCACCAGCGGGTCCGCCAGCTCGGTCCACCCGACGCCGACCTCGACGTCCTCGAGCTCGATCCGCCGCGGCTCGAAACCGGGCACGAGCGCCGCCAGCATCCGTTCACACGTCGGAACGTCCCGGGCCATCGGCCCCGCGTGGTCGAAGGTGGGCGCGAGCGGGAAGCAGCCGTCGAGCGGCACCAGTCCCCACGTCGGCTTGAAGCCGACGATCCCGCAGCAGGACGCCGGGATCCGGATCGAGCCGCCGGAGTCGGTGCCGATCGCCGCGTCGGCAAGCCCGGCCGCCAGCGCGGCCGCCGAGCCGCCGCTGGAGCCGCCCGCGATCCGCCCCGGGTAACGCGGGTTCGGCACGGGCCCGAAGTGCTCGTTCTCCGAGGTCGTGCCGAAGGCGAACTCGTGCAGGTTGGTCTTGCCCACGTTGGCGTAGCCCGCGGCCTCGAGGCGGCGCACCGCCTCGGCCGTCTCCACCGGCACGTGGTCGGCAAAGAGGATCGAGCCGTAGGTCGTGACCAGTCCGGCGGTGTCGAAAAGGTCCTTGACCGCGAGCGGAATCCCCTCGCCGACGTGCTCCGGCCGCGCGAGGAAGATTCCTTCGGGTTCGATCAGAAGACGGCCAGGTAGACGAGCGCGACTACGAACGTGAGTGCGAACAGGACCACGAACAGCCCGAACAGGGCGAGCCCGAGATTCGTGTTCGCGGTTCCGTCGTGCTCGTTCATCCGACCAGCGGGTCGATCGCGAGGGCAACGAAGAGCAGCGCGAGGTAGAGCAGCGAGTAGCGGAAGAGCGCGCCCGCGCGGGCGGTCGTCGTCTCGCGCTGTAGCCGCCACGCGAGGCGGAGGAAGAGCGCCCCGAGCAGCAGTGCCGCGGCGAGGTAGAGCACGCCCACGGTGTGCCACGCAAACGGCAGCAGCGTGACCGCGACGAGCACGAGCGAGTACCAGACGATCTGCCGCGCGGTCTCGTCGTTGCCTCGCACGACCGGCAGCATCGGCACGTGTGCGGCCGCGTAGTCGCGCTTGATCACGAGCGCGAGCGCCCAGAAGTGCGGCGGCGTCCAGAAGAACACGATCAGGAACAGGAACAGCGCCGGGAGCGTCAGATTCCCGGTCGCGGCGGCCCACCCGACGAGCGGAGGCACCGCGCCGGCCGCTCCGCCGATGACGATGTTCTGCGGGGTCGTGCGCTTCAACCAGCGCGTGTAGACGAGCACGTAGAAGAGGCCGCCGACCAGCGCGAGTGCCGCGGTCAGCACGTTCACCAGCGACGCCAGCAGGACGAAAGAAAACGCCATCAGCGCGAGCCCGAACTCGAGCGCGCGCGCCGGGGTGACCCGCTCCTCGGCCACGGGCCGGTGGCCCGTGCGGCGCATCAGCCGGTCGAGGTCGCGGTCGAGGACATGGTTCAGGGCGCTGGCCCCGCCGCAGGCGAGCGCGAGGCCGACTGTCATCACGGCGAGGTCACCGAGCGCCGGCACGCCGCCGGCTCCGACGAACATCCCCGCCACACCGGTCAGCAGGAGCAGCGTCATGATCCGCGGCTTGGTCAGGATCACGTAGTCGCGCCAGGACGCGGCCGCTACCGGCTCGCCGCGGAAGGTCTCCACCGCTGCCCAGAGCGCCGCGGCCAGCGAGAGCCCCGCGAGCGCGAGGTGGGCCGGCCTCGGTGTCACGAGCGCGGCGAGGAGGAACGCGCCGAGGGCGGTGAGCGACGGCACGAGCAGCCGCCGGTGCGCGACCCAGGCCGCGGCGACCAGGGCAGCCAGCGGCGGCAGCGCGAGTGCGGCGAGGCCGCGATGCGCGGCTCCCAGCTCCAACGCGCCCGTCACGACGGCCGCGGTGCACGCGGCGGCCGCGGCGAACGCGGTCAGCCGCAGCCAGGCACCTGGACGGGTTTCAGGCACCGGCCTCCACGATCCGCCTGCGCAGGTCGCGCAGCGGCCGCGCGCTCGAGATGTACGGCACCTTGTCGAAGTTGTGCGGCGGCGGCGGCGACGTCGTGTACCACTCCAGGGTGTACGCGAGCCAGGGGTCGTTGACGGCGCGCTCACCGGAGCGTTGGGTCTTGATGATGTTGATCGCAAACACGAGGATCCCGAACGCCATCACGCCCGATCCGATCGTCGAGGTCAGGTTGTACCACTCCCAGATCCCACCCTCGGAGTACGTGTAGATCCGCCTCGGCATCCCGAGCAAGCCGAGCATGTGCATCGGGAAGAAGGTCAGGTTCATCCCCACCAGCACGAACCAGAAGCTGATCTTCCCGAGACGCTCGTCGAGCATCTTCCCGAACATCTTCGGCCACCAGTAGGCGAGCGCAGCGAACACCGCGAAGATGGAGCCGCCGAAGAGCACGTAGTGCAGGTGGGCCACCACGAAGTACGTGTCCTGCGCCTGCCAGTCGAACGGGTACGCGGCGACGAAGATCCCCGAGAGCCCGCCGATGGTGAACACGCCGATGAAGCCGAGCGCGTACAGCATCGGCGTGTCGAAGTGGAGGTTCCCACGCCAGGTCGTCGCCAGCCAGTTGAAGATCTTGATGCCGGTCGGCACGGCGATGATCATCGACGAGATCATGAAGAAGCCCTGCAAATAGCCGGGTAGGCCGACCGTGAACATGTGGTGTGCCCAAACGAGCATCGAGTAGAAGCCGATCGCGACCGTCGAGAGCGCGATCGCCGTGTAGCCGAAGATCGGCTTGCGCGAGAAGACCGGGAGCACCTCGGAGATCACCCCCATCGCGGGCAGGATCATGATGTAGACCTCGGGGTGGCCGAAGAACCAGAAGACGTGCTGGTAGAGCACCGCGCTGCCGCCCTCGTCCGGGATGAAGAAGTGGGTTCCGGCCTGCCGGTCGAGGAGCAGCATCGTCAGCCCCGCCGACAGCGCGGGGAGCACGACCACGAGCAGGGCTGCGTAGACCTCCATCGACCAGACGAACAGCGGGATCCGCATCCACGACATCCCGGGCGCCCGCATCCGGTGGATCGTGACCAGGAAGTTGATCGCGCCGGCCAGCGACGACAGCGTCAGCACGTGCAGCGAGAGGATCCAGAGGTCGACCCCGTGCCCCGGCGAGTAGAGCGTCTCGGTGAGGGGCGTGTAGCCGGTCCAGCCCGCGGCGGACGCGCCGTCGGCCGCGAACCAGCTGGAGTAGAGGATCAGCCCGCCGAGCAGGAAGAGCCAGTAGGAGAGCGCGTTCAGCCGCGGGAAGGCCATGTCGTGCGCGCCGATCATCAGCGGCACGAGGTAGTTCGCGAGGCCGGCCCAGAACGGCACGACGACGAGGAAGATCATCGTCGTCCCGTGCATGGTGAACAGCTGGTTGTAGTCGTTCTTGGTGATGAAGTCCTCGTTCGGCGTCGCGAGCTGCGCGCGCATCAGCAGGGCGAGGACCCCTCCCGCCAGGAGGAAGACGAGGGTCGTGACGAT
>JBEVNN010000187.1:0-3453 GCA_040508095.1 Gaiellaceae bacterium | reverse complement strand
GACGCACGCAGGCCGGAGCGCTTCCGCGGCGAGGAGAACCCGATCGACCGGGTGCCGGGTCGCGTCCCGGGCGCGCGCAACGCGCCGTGGGACGAGCCGCTCCCGCAGCTGCCCGAGGGCGAGCTGGTCGCCTACTGCGGCTCCGGCGTCACGGCCTGCGTCACCCTCCACCGCCTCTGGCTCTCGGGCCGCGAAGGACGGCTCTACCCGGGCTCCTGGAGCGAGTGGGAGCAGCTCGACCTGGCGGTCACGCGAGGCTGAAGCTCACCGTCACGGTCGCCTGGACCTCCTGCTTGCCCGGCTCCACCGGTGTCGGTGTGTCGGAAAGCGCGCGCATCTCGAACGGCACCGGCTCGGGGCTCGCAGGCGACTCCTCGATCCGCAGCACCCGTCCGAGGCTTGCACCGGCCTCGCCAGCGAGCGTGGCAGCCTTCAGCCGCGCGTCGTCGAACGCCTCCTTCAAGGCGCTTCGGTAGAGCGCGTCGCGGTCGCCGCGCTCGAAGCTCGGCCCCGAGGTCTCGCTCGCACCTGCCGCCACGGCGGCGTCGATCAGCCGACCGGCGGCGCGGACGTCCTGCACGTGTACCTGCACGGAGGAGTGCGCCGTGAAGCCCTCCTGCTCGCCGTGCTCGTTCCAGCGCGGCCCGACCGAGACGTCCTGGGTCTGGAGGTCAGCCTTGTTCACGCCGCCCGAGCGAAGCGCCTGGACGATGCGGGCCGCCTTGGTCGCGTTGGCGGCGAGCGCCGCCTGCGCCGTGGCCGCGTTGCTAGACACACCGGCGGAGAAGCCGGCCCGGTTCGGCACGGCCTGGACGCTCGCCGTTCCGGTCACGGTGACGCTGCGGGTGTCTGGCGCGGAGCCGCGCGCGGTGTCGGGGCGGCCGACCCCGGCGAACGCCACCGCCGCCGCCAGCGCGCCTGCGACAAGCGTCAACTGCACGAGTCTCATCGGGTCCTCCCGGTTCGGATTGCGCGGGAGGTACGCCGCCGGCCTACGCCGACGTCACGTCAGCCGGTCGCGGCTGTGGATGCGGAGTCGCCGAACGCGGTCAGGTAGGGCTGCCAGCGGTTCGGGATCTTCGGCGTGGCGAGGTGGATGAAGAGCACCGGCGCGGGCGCACGGGGCGGCCTGCGCAGCGTCATCTCGACCTCGTCGGGCAGACGGTTGCCCTTACGCATGTTGCAGGGCGCGCATGAGGTGACAACGTTCTCCCAGACCGACCCGCCGCCGCGGCTACGCGGCACGACGTGGTCGAGCGTCAGGCGGCCGGTGGTGGTGCCGCAGTACATGCAGCGCCAGCCGTCGCGGGCGAACAGCGCACGGCGCGAGATCTTTCGCTGCAGCGTCCGCGGCACGCGGACGTACTGGACGAGCCTGATCACGTGCGGCCACGGGAAGGCTCCCGTCGCGGATCTGAGAGGCTGCTCGAGCTCCTCGATCACCTCGGCCTTGCCCTTGAACACGAGCACGTGCGCGCGGCGAACGGTGGTGACGTTCAGCGGCTCGTAGCTGGCGTTGAGTACAAGAACTTGCTGCACCACCGCAAGAATTTACCAACCAGCATGCAGGACTCCGCCGGAGGCCGAGTGCTCTGCGCGGGTTAGCCCGTCGGGCGTTTCACCGTGACATGGCACGTTCAACGGCTTCGGCTTCTTCTGGAGACAGCGCGATCGAAGCCTGGCCGCGGTCGAGCTCCTTCATGTAAATCCGGGCGTAGTCGCGGCCCTGGATCGCGGTCACGACCACCCCTGTCCGCGCCGAGTCGAGCACCGCCAGCGAGGCCGACTGGTGCCCGCCCGTGTTCTCGTAGGCGTCGTAGCGGACGATCGACGTGTTCGTGACGGAGCCGTCCACGCGCCGGTCGACGCGCACCAGGCCGGCGGCGATCTCATCCACCGCGCGGTGCAGGTCGTCGATCCGCCCCTGCAGCGACACGGCGAAGTCGACGAGGTCGTTCTTGCCCTCGCCCAAGAGCACCGCCTGGCCCTCCCGCAGCCGCCGCATCCGGCCGAGCACCCACAAGGCCGCGGCCAGGGCGACGACCGCGACTGCCGCAGCCGCGATCGCAATCCAGGCGGCGGTCGAGCTGGAGACGCTCACGCGCTACGCGACGGAGAAGATGACCGAGTAGTCCGCCGAGTTGTTGTCCGTCTTCGTCTCGCCCTGGACGGGCTGCACCTCGACCTTCACGGTCGCGGTGGAGCCGAAGTTCACGGCCGGGAAGCCCGAGAAGCTGACCGTCTTCTGCTCGCCCGGGCTGATGAAGCCGATCCTCGCCGTCTTCTTGATGTCGGGACCGTTCGCCTGCTGGATCGTGAGCGTCACCGGAATGCTCGCCTCCTGGGAGTCACCCGAGTTCTCGATCGTGACCTGGAAGCTCATGTTCGTGCGGACGGTGACCGTGTTCGTGCTCGTCGTGCTCAGCTCCTGGCCCTGTGGGAACACCTTCGTCGAGACGAGGTTCGTGCCGCGGAGACCGCCCTGGCTCGGCGTCACGGAGCCGCCGCGGATCCTCGCGATGACGGTCGCCATCGCATCCGGGGTCACGAGGTCGGCGCTCTGGAGGAAGTTGGACTCGGGCACGAGCGGCCCGCCGTTCTCGTTCGTGCCGGTCACGCCCTGGCGCTTCAGCACCACGGCCGAGGGGTCCTTGAACGAGTCGTCGTAGATCACGTCGCTGGCCAGCAGGCGCTGCATCTGGCCGGCCAGCACCGTGCCGGCCCGCGTCGCGTCCTTGACGTTCTTGGTCGCGGCGAGCGCGCTGGCGAGGCCCGTCAGGCCGCTCACGCGGTACTGGAGCGACTGGATCAGCGCGTTGTGCTCGTCACGCAGCGTCCCGGGAGGCGTGATCTCGCGGGCGCGCTGAACGTCGAGCTGCTGCTGGCGCGCGAGGCCGGCGATCCGCTGCTCGACCTGCGCCTCCTTCAAGCCCTGCGCGACCAGGGCCTGGCTCAGCTGCCGGCCGATCTGCTGCGACGAGCCGGTCACGTCGGAGACGTTGGTCATGTAGCTCTTGTAGGTCTTCTCCTTGCTCGCCTCCTGGCAACTCTGCACCCAGAGCACGAGCAAGACGACGATCAGGATCGCGAAAGCGATCAGGCCGATCAGGCGCAGGAGCGGAGTGAGGTTCGTCGGGCCGCGCGGCGGGCGCTGCGGCCCGCGCCGCGGGACGACCCGTTCGGTCCGCGATGCCTCCTGCGTCGGCGGCTCGTCTTCGAAGAAGTCGAAGTCGATGTCGGTGTCGTGTTCGCTCATGGCGCCCGCTGGTCCGGCTGGCCCGGCTTTGCAGGAAAAAGTCGGCTCACTCTACCGAGTTCGTCGGTCGGGGCAGGAGTCTCGGCATCGATCCGAAAACGGGGAATCCGTGGCGGAACCTGCTGTTGCACTGTCCTCGAGCGAGCTCGTCGCCGAGCGATACCGGCCCCTGCGCCCGCTGGGGAGCGGCGGCTCGG
>JBEVNN010000172.1:0-3076 GCA_040508095.1 Gaiellaceae bacterium | reverse complement strand
CGTCGGTGTCAGCGCTCGAGAAGTTTCGACTTGTACTCGCTTCGCTGCAAGCTGCCCCAGGCGACGAGCTCGACCGCGGTCTGAACTACGAGCACTTCGCGCACACGGGCGCGGATCGCGTCGGCGCGCTCGTCGTCGGCCTGGGCGCCGCGAGCCAGCTCGACGGCGACCGGCAGCGGCGGCTCCTGCTTGACGCCATCGGCCCGCGGCCTCACGAGGACGTAGCCGCTGACCCGCGGTGCGAAGCTGCTCACCACCTCGCGCACGGCCGAGGGAAAGACGTTGACGCCGCGGACGATCAGCATCTCGTCGGTGCGGCCGACGCAGCGCACGCGCGGCCCGGTCCGTCCGCACGGACACGGGGACATCCGTATCCGGACGTGATCGCGGGTGCGAAAGCGCAGCAGCGGCGCCGCCCGGTGGCGGAGGTGCGTGAGGACGAGCTCGCCCGCGGCGCCGTCCTCGAGCGGCAGCGCCTGCCCTGACTCGGGCTCGATCAGCTCGGGGTGGACGAAGCCGCGCGCGCCGAGATGCATCCCGTCCTGTTCCTCGCACTCGCCCCAGAGCGAGACGCCGATGTCGCCGATCCCCATCGCCTCGGTGACCCGCGCGCCCCAGCCGGACTCGAGCTGCTCGCGAAAGCCTGGTTCGCCTCCACCGGGCTCGCCGGCCACGAGGACGCGCTCGACACTCGAGCCGCTCAGGTCGAAGTCACGCTCGGCCGCCCACTCCACGAGGTGGGCCGCGTAGGAGGGCGTCAACACGACCGCTTCGGGTCGCAGTAGCTCGACGGCGCGCATCAGCCGCGCGGTGTGGCCGGTACCGACCGGGATGTGGGAAAGGCCGATCCGCTCGAAGGACGCAAGCGCAGCGCCCGCGACGAACGGACCCGCGTCGTACGTCGAGACGATCCGCTGGCCGGCCGCGATCCCCGAGGCCGCGTAGCTCCGCGCCGAGCCGGTGACCCAGTTGTCGAGGTCGCCGGCGGTCAGCGGCACGTAGCTGGGCGTTCCAGTTGTCCCGCTCGTCGAGTAGATGCGGACGAGCTCCGACCGCTCGGCGCAGAGATGCTCTCCAATCGGATTCTCGCGCGTGCGCGAGGCGCGCAGCTCGTCCTTCTGGGTCAGGGGGAGTGTCGCGAGCTCGGCGAGGCCGCCGTCCGGATCGGCTCCCGCGAGCTTTGCGCGGTAGAACGGGGAGCGCTCGAGCAGGTAGCGGAGCTGGGCGCGATAGCTCTCGTCGTCGAGCGCCAGCTGCTCGTCCCAGGGCCTCGCCTCGACCTCGGGCTCGAGCATCACTCCCGCTCGGGTCGGTACTCGGCAGCCGCCTCGGCCGCGGCGGCCAGCTGTGGGCCCAGCGGCCGCTCCTGCTCCTCGGCGAGGTGCGCGAGCAGGCTCGCGGTCCGCGCGAGGATCGGCACGGCGGCCACCATCGAGGATGGAAAGCCAAGGTCGAGCAGCACTGCCGCGATGGGCAGCGAGACGTTCATCGTCAGCGGCCTGCCCCACTCCTGCTCGACCGCCTCACGCAACTGCCCCGCCAGCTGCACATTCGCGCCGGCGACTCCGTGCTCGGCCGCCAGCTCGAGGATTCGCTCGGCGCGCGGGTCGACCGGCCTGTGGATCGGGTGACCGAAGCCCGGAACCTTGCCGCCCGCGGAGTGGATCTTCCCCACGACCGCCTCAGGCGAGCCCGCCTCGGCCTGCTCGAGCAGCCGGGCGCACTCCGCGGCCGTGCCGAGCACAACGGGCCCGCAGCCCAGGATCCCGGCCGCCACCGCGGCCTGCAGCGAGCCGGGATCGGCGGCGAGCGTCATCCGCGCCGCGACGTTCGTCGGCATCAGCCCGTGCTCGGCGATCGCGACGAGCACGAGGTCGAGGAAGAACCGCTGGTCCTCCGTCGGCTCGTCGCCCGTGAGCAGCAGATGGAAGTGCTCGGTGAACGTGAGCCGACCCATGAGGTCGCCGGACAGGTCGCGCCCGCGCACCTCTACCCGGTCGGGGTAGGCCTGCGCGATCGACGTGCCCTCAGGCGACAAGCGCTTCCTCCGCCAAGCGCGCGCCGGCGACCATCGACTCGAGCTTGCGGAAGGCCTGCTCGCGCGGCAGGTACTTCATCCCGCAGTCGGGCGCGACGACGAGCCGCTCCGGCCCGACCACCTCGAGCGCCGCGCGGATTCTCGCGGCGACCTCCTCGGGAGTCTCCACGTCGTCGGCGCCGAGGTCGAGTACGCCGAGCAGGATCGTCTTGCTCGGCAGCTCCTGTAGGACCTCCGGGTCGAGCCCGGGCTGCGCCGCCTCGAGCGAGACGTGCGTCGCCGCGCAGTCGTCGAGCTCACGGAGGAACGGGTAGCCCGAGGGCTTGTCCTTGACGACGTGCGCGTAGCCGAAGCAGGTGTGCAGCACCGTGTCGCCGTCGATCCCGTCGAGGGCGCGCGCCACCGCCTCGAGCGCGTACTCGGCGGCGGCCTCGGGGCGGGCCTGCAGGTAGGGCTCGTCGATCTGCACCACGTCGGCGCCGGAGGCCTTCAGATCGCGCAGCTCCTCGTTGACCGCCTCGGCGTAGGCGAGCGCGAGGTCCCGGTCCGTGGAGTAGTGGTCGTTCTGCGCCTGCTGGGTCATCGTGAAAGGACCCGGCACGGTGATCTTGATCCGCCGGTCGGTGAGCGAGCGCAGGAACTCGACGTCGCGAACCTCGACCGGCTGCGTGCGGCGCACCGGACCGACCACTCTCGGCACCGGGTTCTCGTGACCGGTGCGGTCGAGGGCCACGCCCGGGTTGTCGAGGTCGATCCCCTCGAGCGCCGTGGCGAAGCGGTTCGAGTAGCTCTCTCGCCGCATCTCGCCGTCGGTGATCACGTCCACGCCGGCGAGCTCCATGTCACGCACCGCGAGGCGAGTCGCGTCGTCCTGTGCTTCCTCCAGATACGGCTCGGGGACACGCCAGAGCTCGCGGGCGCGCACCCGCGGGGGCAGCCGGTCGCCCAGGCGCCCCCGGTCGATCAGCCACTCCGGCTGCGGGTAGCTGCCGACAACGGTCGTGACGAGAGCCACGCCCGCGAGTCTATGTCGGCCCT
>JBEVNN010000157.1:0-5468 GCA_040508095.1 Gaiellaceae bacterium | reverse complement strand
GGCTCGACAGGTTCGCTCTCAGGCCAGACGACCTCTGCGGTCTACTCGTTCCGCGGCGTCCGGGCCAAGCGCCGCTAGATCGCGGGCGCAGAGCCGGAGCCCCGCGCCCGCGTCAGGAGAGCTACCGGATCAGCAGCCCGGCAGCTTGAAGCTCGCGATTCGGGTTTTCCACGGCCTGGTGTCAGCCGGCGTTCCCGAAACACGGTAGTACTCGTTCACGTACCAGAAGGTGCAGTCGTCGGTCGGGTCGACCGTCATGTCGGTGTAGTCGCCCCACCGTGAGTTCGTCGTCGTCTGCACGCCGGTGCCGTCGATGATCGTTCCTTCTCCGAGCGTCATCTGGCCGAGCGGGTCACCCGCGAGACGACCGGTGTAGCGGATGCCCGGGAACACGTTCGTCCCGTTGACGACGCTGTAGCCGAGCGCCATGTCGCCGTTCTTGTCCTGGGCGATGCTCCCCATCCAGCGATGGACGCCGTCGCCCGGCGCGTACGTGCCCTGCTGGTGGATGCTGTACGCGCCGTTCACACGCCGGATCTCGTACCAGCGCATGCCGGCGATCGCGGGGGTCGCCTCGACCGACTGGCTCGTGACCAGGGTCTCGTGGTCCTTGAAGTTCCGGTAGGCGAGCCGGAACGTCGGCCGCTGCCGGTAGGACAGGATGTCGAGGAACTGGGCCGGGTCGGTGATTCCCGGCTGAGGCAGGCAGTCGCGCGACGTCGGCGCACACGGGAAGATCGAGTCGAACGCCGCCGTCGGCAGTTGCGCGTTGAGAACCAGCGAGGCCTCTGGCGTCGAGCGCCACTTCACCGAGAGATCCCAGATGTTCAGCGCGTCGAACGTTCCGCCGTACACCGCCGCCGCGTTGTCGTCCTGCGTCCCCACGATCGGGATCGCGGTGTCGGTCTTCGGCTTCTGTTTCCCGTCGATGTCTGCGGGCAGGAGCCCGTCGCCGACGAGCGGCAGCAGCGCCGGGTTGTTGCCGTCGATGTAGAAGTGCACCGCCCGAGCGGGCTGGCCGTTCACCATCTTGTTCTTCTCGAGCCCGTAGACGCTGATTCCGTACTCGTCCTGCGACCCGAAATCACGTGAGGTGAGGACGTACGAGTCGGTCCAGACCCCGTACTTCGGGTAGTCCGGGAAGAACGTCGACGTCGAGCCTGCCTGATCCGTGATGAACGCGTACCGGAAGTACGCGCCGGTGGGATCTCCGGTCGCCGAGATCGCAACGCAGTTGTAAAACGGCAAGCCGTTGAACGAGCCGTCAGGGTTCATGCCGCTCGTGGTGAACTGGCTCATGATCCAGCGGTCGGTGAACTGGTCGTAGAGCACGACCGGGTCGCCGGACGGATCGGTGCAGTCCGGCACCGCGAAGTTGTCCCAGAGCGTCCCTGTGTCGACCGGCCCGAGGAGCCGGTTGCCGCTCTTGTCGTAGACAGCGAACGTGAGGTTCACCATCTCGATGTAGTTGTTCGGGCCGACTTCGCCGTTCGGGTCGGGCGGGTTCACCCGGAAGCCAAAGATGTTGAAGTTGTCCTCGTTGCTGAGCCCCTCGAAGTTCTGCTGGGTCGAGGATATGGTCGCGGCCGGGAGCGTCCCCTGAAGCGCCCCGTCGGTTGTGTGGCCACCATCCGCCCCCGCGATCGGGCCGTCGTCCTCTTCGCCGCCCGGGTCGTCCACATCGTCGGGCGGCACGTGGTTCGC
Source organism: Gaiellaceae bacterium (assembly GCA_040508095.1). Lineage (GTDB taxonomy): Bacteria > Actinomycetota > Thermoleophilia > Gaiellales > Gaiellaceae > AC-32. Next base: position 3,764 of record JBEVNN010000157.1, on the reverse strand, counting down.
CGCCATTTCGCGCAACGGCGGCGAAACGTCGTGGGCCACATCGAAGGTGACCGTTGGCGCCGGCGCCGCGGTCGCGGCCGGCTGGGCGGCGGATGCCGCGCCCGTCCGGGTCGCGCCGACGCAGATGGCCGCGATAACCGCTACGGAGACGGCCAACGCGACGAGCCACGGGCGCCTGCCACGCGCAGCGTCGTGTACGTCGTCGAACATGGAATCCCCCTTTTGTCGACTGACGCCGCGGAACGCTTACAAACGACCGCCCAGGACGCAAGCCGCAAACCGGAAAGGGGCGCTAAACTGCCCGGCCGTGCGCGCGCTGCTGCTCGGATTCGCGATGCTCGCGCTGGCCTCCGCGCTTGCGGGGGCTGCTGACTCCCGAACCGCCTCAGGACTGCGCGGGGTTGTCATGCGCGGCCCGACGTCGCCCAGCTGCCATGACGACTCGTGTGAGGCGCCTGCGAAGGGACTGGTGCTCCTGTTCAGGCGCAACGGGCGGGTCAAGGCGCAGGTCAAGACGAACCAGACCGGGAGATATCTGGTCAAGCTGCGCCCCGGCACGTATGCCGTCACGACGCCGGCCCCGCGACCGGTCCAGCGGCTGACACCACAGTTGGTGCACGTGCCGCGCGGACGCGTCAAGCGGGTCGACTTCCACCTGTACACCGGCGTTCAGTAGTTGTCGGCAAGCGCGGCGGTCTAACGCCTCACCCCCCGGTACACGCCTTCGGCTTCGGTCACCGCACCCGCGAGCTCGAGCTCGGCGAGCGCCGTCGCGACCGCGGCGGCGTCAAGCCCCGTTCCGCGAACGAGCTCGTCGACACCCGCTGCGGCTGCAGCCAGCACGTCGAGTACTCGCGTTGCGCCTTCGTCCAGCTCGAGCGGCAGCGGCTCGGGAGCTTCGACTCCGAGCGCTTCGAGGACGTCGGTCGCGGCCGTGAGGGGCGTCGCTCCGAGACGAAGCAGCGCGTTCGTGCCGCCGGAGAGAGTGCTGGTGATCTCACCGGGGACGGCGAAGACCTCGCGCCCCGCCTCGAGCGCGAAGTCGGCGGTGATCAGGGCGCCGCTCCGCTCACGCGCCTCCACCACGACGGTCGCGGCCGCGAGCGCCGCAATCACGCGGTTTCGCGCCGGGAAGCGCCATGGCGCAGGCTCGACTCCCGGCGCGTACTCCGAGACGACCAAGCCGCGGTCGCAGATGCGCGCCGCCAGCTGCGCGTGCGCGGCGGGGTAGTCGCGGTCGATCCCGCAACCGAGGACTGCGACGGTTGTCCCGCCCGCGTCGAGGGCACCGCGGTGCGCCTCGCCGTCGATGCCGCGCGCGAGGCCGCTGACGACAACCAAGCCCGCTCCGGCGAGCTCACGGGCCAGCAACCGGGCCACCTGCGATCCGTACGCCGAGCACGCCCGAGCCCCGACGATCGCGACGGCCGGGCGACGAAGCAGTCCGAGCTCGGCTGACGCGCGCACGAACAGCCCGGGTGGCGGATCGTGCAGCTCCCGCAGCAGCGGCGGGTACTCGGGCGCGTTGCGACCTACGAAGCGGAGGTTTCGCGCGGCGAGCGACGCTCGGTAGTCGCCCTCGTCGAAGGCGCGCCGGAAGCGGTCGAAGCGGCGCTGACGAGGCTCCTCGACGAGGTGGGCACCGGTCTCGGCCGCGAACGCCGCCAGGGCAAGGTCGCTCACGGCGTCCCCAGCTCCGACGGCGAGCGGTACGACAACGCCTCCGCTACATGCTCGGGCGCCACTGCCTCGGCACCAGCGAGCAGCGCCGCAGTTCGGGCGACCCGCGCGACGCGCGCCCGTCCACGGGCCGAAAGCGGCAGCCGCTCCACCGCCCGTGAGAGCAGCTCGCTCGCGGGCTTCGTCCGGTGCAGCGGCTCACCGCGGGCTTGCTCGCGTGCGATCGACACCCGCAGCCGCACGGGCTCCGACGCCTCCCCCGGCGCCCCCTCGAGCTCCCGTGCACGCGGGCGCGGCGCAGTGACCACAAGGTCGAAGCGGTCAAGTAGGGCGCGCGAGAGCTTGTCGCGATACGCCGCGAGCCGCGCGGCCGAGCACGAGCATTCGGCAGCAGGATCGCCGCGCGCGCCGCACGGACAGAGATTCATCGTCGCCACGAGCTGGAAGCGCGCCGGGAAGACGATCCTTCCGCCGACGCGCGCGATCGAGATGGCGCCGTCCTCGAGCGGCTGCCGCAGCGCCTCGAGAGCGTTTCGCGGAAACTCCGCGAGCTCGTCGAGAAGGAGCACGCCGTGATGAGCGAGGCTTGCCTCGCCGGGTCTCGGCGACGGTCCGCCACCGACGATCGCCGAAACGGACGCCGTGTGGTGTGGCGCGCGAAACGGTGGCACGGTCACGAGCGGCTGGCCCCGCGGGAGCAGCCCGGCGACGGAGTGGATGCGCGTGACCTCCAGCGCCTCGTCGGGTGGGAGGCGCGGCAGGATCCCGGGCAGCCGGCGGGCGAGCATCGTTTTCCCCGTCCCGGGCGGGCCGCCGAGCAGCAGGTTGTGGCCGCCCGCGGCCGCGAGCTCGAGCGCCCGCCGCGCACGCTCCTGGCCGCGCACGTCGGCGAGGTCCGGCACCGCCGGGCCGGAGCCGTTTCCATTCGAGACGACGAGCGAGTCCGGCGGAGGCGGCTGCCACTCGCCGCGCAGGTAGGCGACCGCCTCCGCCAGGTGGTGCACCGGCACGGGCTCGACACCGGCCAGTGCGGCCTCTGCGGCCGACTCGGCCGCGCAGAGCAGATGCGAGAGCCCGGCCTGCCGCGCCCCCTCCGCCGCGGCCAGAACGCCGCCCACCGGCCGCAGCCGCCCGTCGAGCGCGAGCTCGCCGACCGCCGCGTGACCGCTGAGCGCTTCAGGCGGCACCTGCCGCGAGGCCGCCAGCACGGCCAGGGCGATCGGCAGGTCGAAGCCGGACCCTTCCTTCCGGAGCTCGGCCGGCGCGAGGTTGACGGTGATCCGCCGGACCGGCCACTCGAGCTCGGCGGAGGCTATCCCGGACCGGACGCGCTCCTTTGCCTCCTGGCAGGCGCGATCGGCCAGGCCGACGATCGCGAAGCCCGGAACGCCGAGCTGGAGGTGCGCCTCGACCTCGACGCGGCGTGCGTCGAGCCCGACCAACGCGTGCGTGACCGTCCGTGCGAGCACCGTCGCCACGCTAGAGACCGCCATGTCACGCGTGAGTGACGGGGTTGTGCCGAAAGTGTGACTTCACGCTGCGCCGCCGCTCCGACCGCCCCAAGAGAGAGGGCTGGCTCTAGACTCCAGCATGGTCCTACGTACAAGGAGTCGGCGATGGCGGTGAAGGCACCCGAGCGCTCGGAGATGGTGACCGAGTTGCTCGAGCGGATCGGCGAGGCGGTGGGCCAAAAGGCTCAGGTGTCCACGATTTTCGGCGAGCCCGTCGAGCGAGCACACGTGACGGTGATTCCGGTCGCAAAGGCACGCTTCGGGTTCGGTGGAGGTGGCGGCTCTGGTGCCCGGGGCGAGCGCGACGAAGGCTCTGGCGGGGGCGGAGGCGGCGGTGCGGTCGTGAGCCCGGTCGGCTACATCGAGGTGCGCGACGACGGCGCCGAGTTCAAGCGAATCCTTACCCGGACCGACGCCGTCGCACTTGCAGCGGCAGCCTCGGTGGCTGCCTTCGCGCTCAAGCGCTTGCTCGACTGAAGAGCGCGATCTCGCCGCGCCCCCGGATTACGTGGGAGCGCGGGCCACGAGCACGTCCTCGAAGTACTCGCCGGCCCGCCGCCCGGTGCGCCGGTT
>JBEVNN010000147.1:0-4118 GCA_040508095.1 Gaiellaceae bacterium | reverse complement strand
CGGCACCGTGAGGGGAGCCTCTGTCAGCAGCCGGCGCGAGATCGAGGAGGGGGCACCGCCGGAGGTCGTCTGGGACGTCCTGACGGACTTCGACCGCTGGCCGGACTGGAATCCCGAGGTCAAGTCGATGTCGCATGAAGGCCCGGTCGCACCGGGTGCCATGTTTCGGTGGAAGGCGGGGCCCGGGACGATCGTGTCGACCGTCGAGGAGGTCAACAGGCCGACGTACATCAGGTGGCGCGGCCGTACGCTGTCGATCTCGGCGCTCCACGAGTGGCGGTTCGAGGAGCGCGACGGCGGCACGCACGTCGAGACGGAAGAGTCCTTCTCGGGCTTCCTGGTGCGCCTCGCACGCGGCACGCTCCAGAAGCAACTCGACCGCGCGCTCGAAGAGGGCCTCGGGCACCTGAAGCGCGAGGCCGAGCGGCGCGCCGGCGCCGCGGACTAGGTCGCCGCGACGGTCGCCGAGGCCGCGGCGGCTGCCTCGTCGGCCTTGCGGATCAGCAGGTAGGCGGCGATCAGCGACGGGAGCGCGGGATCGTGGCCGGCTGCGATCTCGACCTGGCCCGTCGTGCGAAACGCGCCGCTCTTCACCTTCGCGCGGAGCCACGGCTCGCCGCCGGGGCCGACGAGCCCGGAGCCCTGGTCACGGCCGAGCGACTTCCACTCCGCGCTCTCGATTCCGCGCAGCTCGACCGCGTGGCGGCGGACGCGCGCCAGTTCCTGACCGGTCGCCGCGTCGGTGACGACGTGCTCGCGTCTCAGGATCCCCTGGGTGCGGATCTCGAGCTCCCGTCCGGCCGCCGAGCCCCGCCCGCCGCTACGCATGGCCGGCAGGCTCAGCTCGGCTACCAGCTCTTCGCCCTGGCGGAGCTCCCACTCGCGCCGGCGCGTCGGCTGCTGGAGGAGGAGCTTGACCGACGTCTCGTCGTCCATGTCTGCAGGCTACGCGCGCCGGAGCAGCTGTTCCAGCTCGTCGGAGGCCCGCCGGGCCGCGGCGTGCTTCTCGACGGCGGTGCTCAGGGCGTCGGGGGAAGAAACGTTCTGATTCAGCGCAGCGATGCTCGTCCAGGTTGCGGCAACCGCGTCCGCCAGCGAGCTGGCAGCCGAACCGATCTCGCTCGAGGGATCGACAGCGCCGAAGATGAGCAGTTCGTCCCGAGCGCGCCACCAGCGCCTGCCGATGTTCGACATAGTCAGCTCACTCCGCCCGTCGCTCGCGGCGATCGCCTGCGGCTCGAGGTCGTCGAGCACACCGCGGATCGGCCCGAGAACCTCGGCACCGCGAGCGCGCCGCGCGGAAGCCTCTGCGTGCTCACGGTCCCGCCGCGCGCTGCGCAGTTGCAGCCACGATGCGGTCAGCGCGGCGGTCGCACCGATCGCGGTGCTTCCGAGCGTGAGGAGGACAGTGGCCCACGCGGGCATCGGCCGCGAACGATGCTACGCCACTGAGCGGCGGGCGGCCTCCCCCAGACAGCCGCCCGCCCAGGCGTTCTCAGTGGAGTCGCTGGAAGTAGTGCTTCGTCATGTAGCGCGTGACGTTCCGGCCGAGGTCCTTCGCCTGTTCGTCAGCGGTGCGGAAGTGGAGGCCGGCCCAGATGCGGGCCTCGGTGATCTCCCTCAGCGGCTCGGAGAACCGCTCGAAATACCGCGTCTCGCCGGGGAACCGGCTGCTCGTCACGCCGAACCGGATCTTCCTGTTGCCGAACAACCCGCGCAGCGTCGTGAGCTCTGCGCCGTCCAGGCAGAGATGTCCCGACGGATGCTCGGGGTACGGCGCCGTGATCAACGCCGTCCAGGTCGGGTCGGGCTCGGTTTTCGGGTTGCCGTCGTCGCCGTGCGTCGCGTTCCACGGCCGCCAGAAGTCCCAGTAGTACTTGTCGTTCCAGCAGTTGATCGCGGCGTCGGCCCCGGAGAGGTTCAGCTTCGCCAACAGCAGCGCGCTGTCGCCCATGCCGATTCCGCGCTCCGTGGCGAGGTTCCGCGCCACGCCGTTCCACAAGAGCGCCGGCCCGCCGGCGCTCTGCCAGAAGATCGCGATGTGCGTCTGCTCGTCCGTGCGGACCGAACTGTCCACCCGCCCGAGCGCCTTGGTCTCGTTGTAGTCCTTCACCCAGGCGCGGCTGCGGAGCGCATTCGGCCCAGGAGTGCGGAACTGCGAGGCGCTGCGCAGCAGGAACGGCCGCACGCCGCCGACCCATGGCGTCGGGTCGAGCAGCGGCAGTGCGGTGACCGGATCGAGCAGCGGCTGCCAGTAGCCCGCGCCGACCTGCTGGCCCCACTGAGACGGGCCGAAGCGGCCGTCGTTCTGCCGGGCCGCGATCATCGCGTCCGCTGCCGCGTTTCCGGCGGCGATGCCGGCGTCCTTCGAGGTTCCGGCGGGGATCGCCCCCAGCGAGGCCGCGTACTCGTTGGCGACGTTCTGCAGCAGCGTCGCTCGGTTCGGGAACGGGATTGCAGCGGGCACCGTCGAGATGACGCTCGTGAGCATCCGGTACGCGGCGGTCGCGGCGGCCGCGTCCTTCGAGGCGGTCGGGGCGAACGGCGTCCCGAGCAGGTAGGGACGATGCCGCGGCTCGATGGCGTTGACGGCGTCGTAGACGGCGCCCTGCGTCATCCCCATGCTCACTTGCAGGGCCGGTGGCGCTCCGCCGGCCGGGCCGGGGACCGCAACCAGCGTGTCCGTCGCAATCTGGTTCCAGTGGGTCACCTCGTTCGCTTGGGCGACCGCCGGTGCCGCGAGCAGCGCAAACGCCGCCAGCGCCAGGGCCCACCTGATTCGTCTGAGTTGCATCGTGCGTCTCCCCTCTCGTGAGTAAGCACGAAAAGGGTCGCCAGGCGCGGGCTTGGCGTCGATACGTCATTCGTCATATCTTTGAAGGCGTGGCTGCGCTTGCCGCACGCGATGCGGAGCGCGTTCTCCGCTTCGTCGCCGAGGCCGACGACCTGGGCGACGACCACCGCCACCCCTTCACGCCGAGGGTGCTCGAGGCGCTGGGCGAGCTCGTGCCCGCCGACGAGGTCGCCTACTGCGAGATGGACCGCGTGCGACAGCGCCTCGGCTACTACGCGACGCGGCCGGACGACGAGGCGGACGAGAGCGACGTCCACGTCAGCTACTGGGACATCGCGGACGAGCATCCCGTGTGCCGTGCGCACAACACCGGAGACTTCCGCGCGCTCAAGCTGTCCGATTTCGTCACCCTGCGCGAGCTGCGGAACAGCCGGGTGTACGCGTTGTGGTTCGGGCCCTACGGCGTCGAGCGCGAGCTCAACGTCGCGATCCCGTCACCGCCGTGGCACACGAAGACGTTCCTCTTCGATCGCTGGAAGGGAGAGCGCGACTTCACCGAGCGCGACCGAGCCGTGCTCGACATCCTCCAGGCGCACCTTGGCCGGCTCTGGCGCGCCGGCGAGACGCGGCGGCGGCTGCAGGCGGCGATGGACTGTCTCGACTCGGCGTCGGAGCAGGACACGCGCGGATTCGTGCTGCTCAGGTCCGACGGTCGGATCGACTTCGCCTCCCCGCCGGCGCGACGGCTCGTCCGCGACTACGCCGGCGCGACGCGGGGAGGAGCGCTCCCGGCTGTGCTGGCGCAGTGGCTCGAGTCCGGCTCGCAGAAGCTCACGGTTCAGGCCGGCGCGCGTCGGCTCTCGGTCCGGCGCTCCGGCTCGGCGCTCCTGCTGGAGGAGATGCGCGACTCGCTCGACCTCACGCCCCGCGAGACGCAGATCCTCTCCTGGGTGGCGCGCGGGAAGACGAACCGCGAGGTCGCCGAGACGCTCTGGATCGCGCCGTCGACGGTCCGCAAGCACCTCGACAACGTCTACGCCAAGCTCGGTGTCAGCACCCGCACGGCCGCGGTGGCCCGGTTCCTCGGCGTCCTCGACGAGCAGCCGGCCGGCTAGCGGAACGATGCCGCGGTACGTCGCGCTGCTGCGCGGGATCAACCTCGGCCCGCGCAACCGGGTTGCGATGCCCGCGTTGCGTGAGGCGCTCGAGGAGGCCGGCTTCGACGACGTGAAGACGTACGTGCAGAGCGGCAACGTCGTCCTCGGCAGCCGCGCCAAGCCCGAGGCGGTACGACGGAAGGTCGAGCAGGTGATCGCCGACCGCT
>JBEVNN010000011.1:0-5735 GCA_040508095.1 Gaiellaceae bacterium | reverse complement strand
ATCCGGTCACGCCGCAACGGCGCGAGCACGCGTTCCGGAGCGCCGTCGAGCCGGATCCCCGCCACTTCGACCTCGCCGTCGTCGACGCGATCCAGCGCGCCGACGACGTTCAAGAGCGTCGACTTCCCGGACCCGGAGCGGCCGGTGACGGCCACGAGCTCGCCGGCTTCGACGTCGAGGTCGAGCCCGTCGAGCACGCGCAGCGCGGCGCGCCCCTCGCCGTGAACCTTGACTACGCGGCGCAGCCGCACGACCGCCATCTCTCCAGAGTGCCAATCGTCGGCCGACCCCAGTAGGATCGTCTCAGCGGGGTCAGGCGACGGGAGGAGCCCAGATGGATGTGATCGCAGGGATCGACGCGGCGCGGGAGCGGTGGAACGTGCTCGAGCATCCGTTCTATACGCGCTGGGAGCAGGGTGAGCTGACGCAGGAGGAGCTGGCGCGCTACGCCGGCGAGTACCGGCACGCGGTGGTCGCGCTGGCGCGCGCCGCCCGCACAGCGCAGCTGCACGCCGACGAGGAGGCTTCGCACATCGCGCTCTGGGACGACTTTGCGTCCGCGCTCCCCGCCGAAGAGGCCCGTGAGCCGCTTCCCGAGACCCGTTGCTGCGCCACGGCCTGGGCGGCCGCCGACGACGAGCTCGGCGCGGCCGCGATCCTGTACGCGATCGAAGCCGGCCAGCCGGCGATCTCGGAGACGAAGCTGCGCGGCCTGGTCGACCACTACGGCTTCCCGGACGACTCGCCCGCAACCGCGTACTTCGCCGTCCACGGCGAGCGCGACCACGAGCACGCGGCCGAGGCCCGCGAGGCGCTCGAAGGCAACGACGACCCGCGGCTCGTGGGTCTAGCCGAAGCGGCGCTGGCGGCGAACTGGGCGTTGCTCGACGGCGTCTCCGCGAACTAGGGCTCGCTCACGGCTCCAGCCGGAACGGCGGGTACTCGTCGGTGACGAGGAGGAACGCGTACCCGAGCACGCGGTTGCCCCAGCGGGTTACCCCGACGACGAACTCGAACAGCCCGCGCGGATACCTCCCGGTGAAGAGGATCGCGAACCACGCCAGGATCACGCAGACGAAGCCCGCGAGCCAGAGGAAGAGCAGCACGACGTAGTGCGGGATCGCGAGAAACCACTTCACGAGCGGTAGCCAGCGGTTCAGGTCGCGCTGGGCATCCGGATACGGATAGTCGAGCCGAACGGACTGCTGCTCGTCGGTGGACGGGTACCGGTCGTCCAGCAACGCGAAGTAGACGCCGACGCGATTCTGGAACCGCAGCAGCTCGAGATTCCAGTCGAACCACCAGCGCGGGTACTTCTGCCGGAAGAGGATCATCAGCAGCGGCCCGAGGAAGAGCCCGCCTCCCAGCGCCGCGCCGAAGTGCCAGTACTGCCCGTACTCGTAGCCGGCGGCGTGCTCACCGCTGAGCGTCGCCAACACGATCGAGATCGGGATCACCCAGATCAGCCTGAATGCAGTGGTCAGCCGGTTGAGGTCGCGGTCCGGGTACTCGACCGAGTACTCGACGGGATACCGCGGCTCGCCTCCAGCGTGGGTGCCTGCTTCCATCGCAAGACCTCCTACTCGCGGCCGTGAGCCGAGAACTCTAGGAGAGGGAGGCCCGGCTTGAGCCGAGCCGGCGGTGGGTTGTTACACCGAAGGCTGGTCTTCGAGGACCGTGCGCGCCCGCTCGAGGTTCTCAGCATGGACGAGGATCTCGCGAGGCCCCGCGCCGCTCTCCGCTGCGTCCGCAAGCCCGACCGCGTAGTTCGTCTTCTGCGCGATCGCCGGGATGCCCTCGCTGCGGAGGAGCGAGAGGATGATCTCGGCCTCGGGCTCCGATCCCACCACCTGAAGGACTGCCAACTCTGCCATCGGGACCAAGCCTAGAGCCTGCCGGCCTCGATGATGCGCTCCAGGAACTGCTGGGTTCGCGGCTCCTTGGGGCTCGAGAAGATCTCGTTCGGTGACCCTTCCTCGAGGATCAGGCCGTCCTCGAGGAAGCACACGCGGTTCGCGATGTCGCGGGCGAAGCTCATCTCGTGCGTCGCGATCACCATCGTCATCCCGCCCTCGGCGAGCTCGCGGATCACGTTCAGCACCTCCGCCACGAGCTCGGGGTCGAGTGCGCTAGTGACCTCGTCGAGCAGCATCAGCTCGGGCCGCATCGCGAGCGCACGGACGATCGCGACCCGCTGCTGCTGGCCGCCTGAAAGCCGGTCGGGATACTCGTCGCGCCGGCTCTCGAGGCCAAAGCGCCGGAGCAGCTCGAGCGCCCGACCCTCCGCTTCCGCGCGCGAGAGCTTGAGCACGTCGCGCGGGGACAGCGTCACGTTGCGCAGCACGGTCATGTGCGGGAAGAGGTTGTACGCCTGGAAGACGATCCCGATCCGCCGGCGAACGTCGTTCACATCGACGCCTCTGCGGGTGATCTCCTCGTCGCCGAGCCAGATGCGGCCCGCGTCGAGCGGCTCGAGCAGGTTCACACAGCGGAGCAGCGTCGACTTCCCCGAGCCGGAGGCGCCGATCAGGCACACGACCTCGTGCTCCGCCACGTCGAGGTCGATCCCGCGCAGCACCTCGTGCTCGCCGAACGACTTGTGGACGTTCTCGAGCTTCAATGAGCTCATTACGCGAATCCGCCTGCGGCCTGGCGGCGCCTGCGGTCGCGCGCGATCAGCCAGTCGGTGAAGCGGGCGAGCGGGATCGTGATCGCCACGAACAGCGCGGCCGCGGCCAGGTAGGCCCCGTAGGTGAAGGTCGCGGCCGAGTCGATCTGCGCCTGGTTGAAGGCGTCGATCACGCCCAGGAAGGCGACGAGCGCGGTGTCCTTCTGCAGGCCGATGAAGTCGTTCAGGAGCGGCGGGATCACCCGGCGGATCGCCTGCGGCAGGATCACCCGCCGGAGCGCCTGGAAGCGCGAGAGCCCAAGCGAGCGCGCGGCCGCCTCCTGGCTCGGGTGCACCGAGTCGATTCCCGCGCGGTAGACCTCGGCGACGTAGCCGCTGTAGATCAGGATCAGCCCTACGCCCGCCCAGAAGACGCGCGAGGTGGGCACGCCGGTCAGCTGCAGTGCCGGCGCACCGAAGCCGAGCAGCGCGATCACGAGGATCGTCGGCACGCCGCGGGCGAGGTCGGCGTAGACGATCGCGAACGCGCGCAACGGGAAGAACACGGGGCCCGGCAGGCTGCGCAGCACCGCGATCACGAGCGCGAAGACGAGGATGAACACCTCGCAGACGAGGAAGATCTTCACGTTCAGGACGAAGGCACGGGCGATGTCGGGGAACGAGCTCGAGATGTCGCCCCAGTCGAAGAACGTCCGCTTCACCTCCGGCCAGCCGGCGGACTGGGTAACGGCGACGATCACCACGGTCAGGAAGACCGCGGTGCTGAGGAGCGCGATCGCGACCCCCCGCGCGCCCTCGCCGTGGAAGTGGAACCCGCCGAGCAGGCGCGAGCGGCGCTCTACTTCAGGATCGGAGCGCCGGTCGCCTTCGCTAGCCACTTCTGCTGAAGCTGCTTGAGCGTGCCGTTGCTACGAAGCTTCGTCAGCGCCTGGTTCACGCACGCGCGAAGCGAGTTGCCCTTCGCGAAGACCATGCCGAAGTGCTCGCCGCCGGGCTCTGCCGGGAACTGGCCGAGCACCTTGCCGTTCGGAACCTGCACGGCGGTGACGTAGAAGGCCGTCGGCAGGTCGACCACGAGCCCGTCGATCTGCTTGTTCTTCAGCGCCTGCACGGCTCCCGTGTTCGAGGGGAAGACGGACGGCTGCTTCGTCGGCTTGATCGTGTCCTTGATGAACTGGTAGCTCGTCGTCCCGAGCTGCGCGCCGAGCGAGTACGGCTTGAGGTCGGCGATCGACCGCGCGGACGCGATCGGCGTGCCCTTGTTCACGACGATGGACTGGTTGACGTCGTAATACGAGTCGCTGAAGTCGACGACTTCCGCCCGTTTCTTGTCGAACGAGATCTGGTTGATGTCGAAGTCGAACGACTTCGGGCCCGGGGCGAAGGAGTTGTTGAACGGAACGTGGATCCACTTGACCTCGCTCTTCGCGAAGCCGAGCTTCCTCGCGACCGCATAGGCGACGGCGCTCTCGTAGCCCTCGCCGCTCCGCGGGTCGCTGACCTGCCACGGCTTGTGCGGTGTTCCCCCGAACCACGGCGGGAAAGCGGGGTTGTCCGTGCCGATCGTCAGGACGCCGGCGTTGACCAGCTGGAGATCGGACTTGTTGCAGCTCGAGGCGGAGGTCGTGCCGCCTGTGCCGGTGGAGGCCTCCTTCGTGGAGCCGCATCCGGCGGCCACGGCCGCGAGCAGCATCACGAGCGTCGCAGCCGCCGCAAGGAAGATCCGCCTTCGCGCGGTCACCGCGACTGAGCCTACACGGCCACTCCCCGCTCCCGGAGCGCGTGGAGCGTGCCGGATGTCCGTACGAAGGGCTAACAGAATTTTCATCGAACGCCGTTACAACACTGGACATGAGGCAGACCTTTCCGTCCGCTCGGACCGCGGCTCTCGCGGTGATCGCGCTCTCCACCCTGTTCCTCGTCGGGCTCGAGGGCGCCGCGGCTGCGAAGCCGAAGCCGAGACCGAAGTCGCTGCAGAAGCGGACCGCCGGCCTGGTCGAGTCGCTGGCAATGGACGGCTCCCGTGTCGCCTACGACGTCGCCGGCAACTACAGCTCGCGGACGCGCTGCAACGAGGTGTACGTCTGGAACGTGGCCCGCAACGTCACGAGGCGCGTCAGCGGCAGGCAGACCTGCGGCGCCGACAACAGCAGCACCGGCGCCGGCGTGCGCGAGCTCGCACTGGCCGGCGCCCGCGTGGCCTGGATCGTGAACCAGGGCGGGAACAGCGAAAGCGGCGACCACCTCTACGTCTCCTCGGTCGCAGGGGCGCGCGAGCGCGTGCTCGCCTCGGCCTTCCGGACCGGCAGCGTCGACGGGATCCTGACCGGCAACTGGCTCGGCGGCCTCGTCGGCAGCGGGAGCTTCCTCGGCGTCGACCACTGGGCGACCGACACCAACGGCGCCGTCACCAGGGCGCGGCTGCAAAGGGTCGGCGCACGGCTCGGCGACCTCGCCGAGGGAGCCGGGACGATGCTCGCGAAGTCGACCGACGGCCGGCTGGTGGCGGTCCTGCGCAGCGACTACTCCATAGCCCTGTACTCGACGCGCGGAGCGCTTCTTCGCACCGTCGCGCCTGGGCACGACGCCACCGAGATCGCCGTCCGCGGCGACTACCTCGCCGTCCTCACCACGGCCGACACGCTCGAGGTCTACAACTCCCACTCGGGCCGGCGCCTCAAGACCTGGCGCATCGCGCACGGCGCCCGCTCCCTGGACGTGTGCTCCGGGCTCGCGACGTACGCGGCGCCGTTCCCGAGCGGCGGGTATGCGCGAGTCGTGCATGTTCGCCGCCTCAAGAACGGGCGCGACCGGGTCCTGGCCACCACTCCGCCGGAGCTGGTGGGTGTGCAAGTCGAGCCGGCCGGGCTCGCCTACGCTTTCAACCGGATCGCCCCGGGGCGGCCCGGCGCGGTCGTGTTCGTCCCGATGAGCCGGGTCGTGGGCGCGCTGCGCGCCCGCTAGGCCGCGACAGTCGTGAACTGCGGGATCACGTCGCTGCCGTAGGCGGCGAGCGTTTCGTCAGCGCGCTCGGTCATCAGGTAGATGTCGAACTGGTCGACGCCGACCCCCTCCAGCTCGCGCAGCTTCTCGGTGATCTGCTCGG
>JBEVNN010000009.1:0-3801 GCA_040508095.1 Gaiellaceae bacterium | reverse complement strand
CCAGGCGAGGTAGTACAGGAAGTGGTTCTGCGTCATCGAGTGGCCGAAGATCGTCACGGTTCCACTGAGGCCGGTGATCTGCAGCGGCGCGTCCTCGAGCATGCGCAGCCCCTGGCCGCCGCCTGTGAGGCCGGAGAACTTCCTCAGCAGCGATGGCATCGCGACGGCGAAGGCGAACGTGGCCATCGCAAGGTAGAGGCCGGACAACCGCAGCGCCGGGAGGCCGATCAGGAAGCCAACGACGCCGGCGGTCAAGCCGGCGAGCGGGATCGTCCAGACGTCGCGCCAGTGCTCGTGCACCATCAGCGCGGCCGTCGTGTAGCCGCCGACCGCCATCAGCGCGCCGTGGCCGAGCGAGATCTGGCCCGTGTAACCGGTGAGCAGGTTGAGGCCGACGATCGCGATGAAGAAGATCCCGGCCTCCGCGAGGTCGCGGGAGTGGAAGTCGCTGACCAGCCGCGGCGCGAACGCGTACGCGACCAGGATGACCGCGACCACGGCCACCCAGAGCGCGATCCCGAGGGCGCGGCGGCCCATCAGACCCGTTGCTCCACCGGCCGCCCGAAGAGACCGGCTGGACGGATCAGCAGCACGCCGAGAATCACCGCGAGCGCGACCGGTAGCCGGAGCTCACTGCCGATCCAGTCGACGTAGGTTCCGAGCAGGTTGACGAGGACGCCGAGCAGCAGTGATCCGATCACTGCACCGAGCGGGCTGTCGATCCCCCCGAGCACCGCGCCGGCGAAGGCGTAGAGCAGGATGGGTTGCATCAGGTTCTGGTCGAAGCTCGCGAGCGCCGGCGCGGTCAGCATCCCGGAGACGGCCCCCATCGCGGCGGCCAGGCCCCAGCCGAGCGCGAGCATCCAGCTCACGCGGACGCCGACCAAGCGGCTCGCCTCCGGGTTCGCCGCCGCCGCACGCGAAGCAAGCCCGAGCTTCGTGAAGCGGAAGAAGACCCAGAGCAGCGCGACCGCGCCGAGGGAGACGGCGATCGTGCCGAGGTCCGAGATCGAAAACGCCACCCCGGCGACGTCGATCGGCCGGGTCGAGAACGCGTTCGGCAGGCTCCGCGTCTCGGGTGACCAGATCCAGCGCGCGGCGCCGTTGACGACGAAGAAGAGTCCCAGCGTCACGATCACGACCGTCAGCACCGGCGCGCGCTCCACCGGCCGGATGACCGCACGCTCGACTGCCACGCCACCCGCGAACGAGATCGCGAGGGTCAGGAAGAACGCGCCCCAGTACGAGAAGCCGTGATGGACGAGCGACCAGGCGATGAAGGTCGAGAACATCGCCATCTCGCCCTGCGCGAAGTTGATCACGCCCGTCGAGCGGTAGATCACGACCAGCGCGACCGCGAGCGTCGCCCACACGCCGCCCGACGCGAGGCCGATCACGATCTGCTGGGCGAGCTGCGTCCAGTCGAAGGCCAGCAGCATCCGCTCAGTACCCCAGGTAGGAACGTCGAACGGCTTCGTCGCGCTGGAGGTCGGCGCTCGTGCCTTCGACGGCGACCTTGCCGACCTCGAGCACGTACGCACGCGCGGTCGCGTCGAGCGCCACCACCGCGTTCTGCTCGACCACGAGCACGGCCAGGCCCTCGCGCTCGTTGAGCTCGCGCACGATCCGGAAGATCTCGGCGACGACCAGCGGCGCGAGCCCGAGCGACGGCTCGTCGAGGAGGAGCAGCCGCGGGCGCAGCATCAGCGCGCGGGCCAGCGCCAGCATCTGCTGCTCGCCGCCGCTGAGCGTGCCTGCTCGCTGCGAGCCGCGTTCGGCGAGCTGCGGGAAGTACGAGAGCACGCGCCGCTCGTCGTCGGCGACGGCCTTGCGGTCGCGGCGCGTGTACGCACCGAGGCGGAGGTTCTCGTGGACGGTCAGCTCGGTCAGCGTCCCGCGGCCCTCGGGCACGTGCGCGACCCCGGCGCGGGCGACGGCCTCGGGTGCCGTGCGGGCGATGCTCTTGCCGCCGAACGCGATCTTCCCGCTGCGGCGCACGGTCCCGGAGACGGCGCGCAGGGTGGTCGTCTTGCCGGCGCCGTTCGCCCCGAGCACGGCCACGGACTCGCCCTCGTCCACCCTCAGCGAGATCCCGTGCAGCGCGGTGACCGGCCCGTAGCGGGCGGTGACGTCCTCGAGCTCGAGCAGTGGGTCAGGCAACCGGAGTCCCGAGGTAGGCCTCGATCACCTTCGGGTCGTTCTGCACCTCGCGCGGCGACCCGCTCGCGATCAGGCGGCCGAAGTCGAGCACGTGGACGCGCTCGGCGACGCCCATCACGAGACCCATGTGGTGCTCGACCAGGAGCAGCGTGAGGTCGAACTCGCGGCGTAGGTCGCGGATCAGCGTGCCGAGCTCCTCGACCTCCTCGTGGTTGAGCCCGCCGGCGGGCTCGTCAAGCAGCAGCAGGCGAGGCCCGGCTGCAAGGGCGCGCGCGAGCTCGACCCGCTTGCGGGTGCCGTAGGGGAGCTCGGCCGCAGGACGCTGCGCAAGGGACGAGAGGCCGACGTATTCGATCAGCTCACGGGCGCTTCGGCCGCGGCGTGCGTGCCGGCCGACGAGCACGTGCTCGAGCACGGTCATCGAAGGGAAGAGCTCGACGTTCTGGAACGTGCGCGCGATCCCGCGCCGGACGATGCGGTGCGGCGGCGTGCGCAGCAGGCTCTCGCCGTCGAACGCGATCTCGCCCTCGTCCGGCTTGTACAGGCGCGTGATCAGGTTGAAGAGCGTCGTCTTCCCGGCCCCGTTGGGCCCGATCAGGCCGGCGATCTCGCCCTCGGCCACGTCCAGCGAGACGTCGTCGACCGCCACGACCCCGCCGAACGTCTTCGTCACGTGCTCGACCGTGAGCAGCGCCACGGCGGAGGACTCTACGGCGCGCGCCGCTCTCGAGCCAGGTGGTGACGGCGGAGCTTGTCGCTCTCTACTGACGCGCCATCGCGATGTGCAGGCGCTCCTCCAGCGTGATCAGGTGGTCGAGGTCCTCGGCGGCCTCGTCGATGTCGATCTGCACCCATTCGACCGTCCCGTTGAAGTGGCTTTCCTCCGGGGTGTAGTCGTCGCTGACCGCTGAGGCTGTGTCGGAGCCGATGTCGCAGGTCTCGTCGCCCGAGAAGACCATCGGCACCGTTGCTTCGACGCGTCCCTCGCCGGTCTTGGTGCCGTCGACGTAGAGGGAGACCGTGCCGCTCTTGCCGAGCCCGCCGCCATCGTAGTTGAACTCCATCCGCACCTGGTGGGTTCCGGAGGGGATCTCGGCGTCGCCTTCGATGTAGAAACGCTGGACCCCGAAGAGGTTGTAGCAGTACTTCGGCTTGCCCTTCTTGACGTAGAGGCTCCAGCCGGCGAAAGCGCCCCCCTGAGAGACGATCACACCGGTTGCTCCGCCCTCTGGAACCTGGAGCTGGGCGCTGACCGAGTGGGACTTGTTCTTCACGTTGATGACGACGTTCTCGGTCAGTCGACCCATGCCGCCGAAGAACAGCTGTGAGTTGCCCTTGATCAGGGTTGGCCGCCCGGCGAGGTCGGAGTTGAACCGCTCCCCGCGCCGGTCGTCGAGGGGAAGCACGTTGTACTTCCGCGCCTCCTCCATGAAGAGCGCCTTCAGCTCCTCGAGCTTCTCGGGCATCTCCGCCGCGAGGTCGTGCGCCTGGCTCCAGTCCGTGTTCGTGTCGTAGAGCTCCCAGGTGTCGTCGGCGAACGGCGGCAGCTCGGCGAACACCCATGGGGTCGAGTGGCGGGTGACCGCAGTCCAGCCCCGGTGGTAGATGCCGCGGTTGCAGAACATCTCGAAGTACTGCGTC
>JBEVNN010000211.1:0-2626 GCA_040508095.1 Gaiellaceae bacterium | reverse complement strand
TTCGTCCTCTCGGCGGTACTCGGCTTATGGCTTCTCTGGGGCGTCCTGCGCTCCGGGCGGCTGTAGGGCTGTCACAGGCCCCGCCGCTCGCTCGTTCAGAGCATGTGGGTGGGCTCTCCGACGCCGAGGCGCTACGCCGCCTGCGGCGCGATCCCGAGGCGATCGTCTGGCTCTACGACCGGCACGTCGCGCGGCTGGTCGCCGCGCTCGCGGCAGCGAGCGGTGACCGCGAGCTGGCGTTCGACCTCGCCCAGGAGACGTTCGCCCGGGCCCTCGAGCGCGGGCAGCGCGTACGAGTCGAAGAAGGCGGCTCTGCCTGGCCCTGGTTGTGGACGGTCGCTCGCAACCTCCTTCGAGACGCACAACGCCGGGAGGTCGTCGACCGGAGCGCGCGGCGCCGGCTCGGCATCGCCAAGATCGGCTATGACGATCAGGCGATCGACGACCTGATCGCCCGTGTCGACGCCGAGGAGCTGCGCAGCGTCCTCGGTCATGCACTCAAGGCGCTTCCGGCCGAGCAGCGCGACGCGGTCGTCGGCCGCGTGGTGCTCGACCGCGACTACGCGGGGCTCGCCGACGACTCGGTTGACGAGACCGCCATCCGTGCACGCGTCTCGCGTGGGCTGCGTGCGCTTCGCATCCGACTCTCGGGAGGAAGACCGTGAACACGTACGTCGATCCGGTTGCGGCCTACAGGGCGGAGCTGCGGGCGTCCGCGACGCGCGCTGTCCGTGCCCGCCGGCGGCGCCTGCTCATCGTCGCCGCCGCGGTTGCAGCCGGCGTGCTCATGGGCAGCCTCGCCATCGCCGCGACGAGCGAAGGCTGGCTCACCGGAGAGCCGGCTCCGCCGGGGGTCGTCGAGGGCTTCCGCCAGTACACGCCGCAACTCGGCTTCCATCCGCAGGCGGGCAAGGCGCAGTTCGTCGCGCAGGACGGTCCCGTCAAGCTCTATGCGACGGCGAACCGCGAGGGCGGAATCTGCTACCTCGTGGAGGAGCCCTGGAAGCCGGCGAACGCGGGCGACGGCGGAACCTGCGCGAGCCGCGAACGAGCGGCCGTGCCGATCAGCGCGGGCTCGCTCGGCGGCTCGTCCGACGTCCTGGTGATAGGCGGGCGTGTCGCCGATCAGCGTGTGACGGCGATCAGCTTCTCGACCCCAACCGGGAAGCCGATCGTCCGGCCTCTCGGGGCGGGCGGCTTCTACGTCGCACAGGTGCCGTGGTTCGGACGTTGCCCGGACGCCGACTGGGCGCCCGCGTTCGTCGCGCTGGGGCCCGACGGCGAAAAGCTCGCGGAAGCAAGGATCATGCTCCTCGAGATCAATCGTTCAGGTGGCCGCGTAACGTCTTGCGGGGGATCGGTGACTCCGGCAGGCCCCGGGTGGGACGCTCCGGTCGGCTAGCTGTCGAAACCTCGGCGCAGTTCCGCGAGACAGGACATCTGGCGGGGCGGGGAGGCCGACGCTAGCTTCGGTTTCCATGTCGCAGGCGCTGCTGCTGGCGGAGGCCGAGCCCGGAACGCGCGAGTTCCTGGAGCGGCATCTGGTGAGCGACGGCTTCGCGGTCCTCGGCGCGGACGCCGGACGCGAGGCGCTCGAGCTAGTGGAGCGCGAGCGGCCGGACCTCGTGCTCGTCGGCGGTCTCCCGGACGCGCCGGCGCTCGAGGTCTGCCGCGTGCTGCGCGAGGGCGAGCCCGGACGTTGCTGGGACCGCGACGTGCCGCTGATCGTCCTCGGCGACGCCCGCGACGACGCCGTCGACCGCGTCCACGCCTTCGAGCGCGGCTGCGACGACTTCGTCCCGCGACCGTTCCACTACGAGGAGCTCGTCGCGCGGATCCACGCGGTGCTGCGGCGGACGCAGCCGGGGTTGCGCGAGCGGCTGGCGGCGGGGCCGCTCGCGATCGACCGCGCGACGCGCCGCGTGACGGTGCACGGGCTCCCGGTCGCGCTGGCGGCGAAGGAGTACGAGCTGCTCGTGAAGCTCGCCACGCAGCCGATGCGCGTCTTCACCAAGGACGAGCTGCTGCGCGACGTCTGGGGCTTCCGGTCGTTCGGTCGCACGAGGACGCTCGACTCGCACGCGTCGCGGCTGCGGCGGAAGCTCGCCGGTGCGGGCGCCGAGGACTGCGTCCTCAATGTGTGGGGCGTGGGCTACCGCCTGCTGGCCGAGTACGAAGAGGTGGCGCGAACGGCGTAGGCGATACGCTCCCAGCCATGGCCGAGCCCGTACGCGTGACGACCGTCCCCGGCGAGCCCGAGGCCGAGGTGTTGTGTGGGCTCCTGCGGGCGAACGGCATCAAGTGCGCCTACCGCCCGACGACGGAGGACGACTCGGCGTTCGAGGGCTTCGGAGGCGAGGGAGGGATCCGCGAGATCCTTGTCGCCCCCGAAGACCTCGAGGTGGCTCGCGAGCTCCTGAACGACGAGCCCCCCGCGCGCTAGGGCGTCACAAACAGCTGGCTGAAGACGAACCCGGTTGAGCGCGGCACGCTCATAAAGCTCGTCGCCGAGGTGCTCGCCGGCTTGAACAGGTCGAGCAGCGCCGCCAGCACGGCCGTCGTCGGCGGGTTCTGATTGTGCGCTCGCGTGATCTCGAGCGCCCCGCAGGCTCCGTAGTCGTTCAGC
>JBEVNN010000146.1:0-4089 GCA_040508095.1 Gaiellaceae bacterium | reverse complement strand
CGGGCATGCGGGAGCGCGGCGGCGGCGTGATCGTGAACGTTTCCTCGACGGCGGGGAAGCGGCCGTCGACGGGCATGCCGGAGTACTCGGTGACCAAGGCGGCCGTGCTGTCGCTCTCGCGCCTGGTCGCCGACCTCTATGCGGGCGACGGGATTCGTTGCAATGCGATCGCGCCGGGGCCGACTGCCACTCAGGCCTGGCTCGGCGAGGGTGGGTTGGCTGACCAGCAGGCCGCGAAGAGCGGCAAGAGCCGCGACGAGGTCCTCGAGGCTGTCGGCAGGGGGCGGCCGCTAGGCCGGCTCGCAGAACCAGAGGAGATCGCAGCGGTGATCGCGTTTCTCTGCTCCGACCGCGCCTCGTACGTGACCGGCGCCGCCTGGAGCGCGGACGGCGGGACCGTCCCGATCATCGTTTGAGCGCGCGAGGCCTGTGGACGGATCGGCACGAGGTTGTCACGCCGAGGTCACACCTCCGTGCGCAGTCCACGGGTAGCGTCGACCGCGAGGGAGGCGGGTCTCTACCCCACCCAGGTGAGGGTGGGGGTGCGCGCCGACCGCGCGCTGCGTCATTGCCCGATGGAGGGGCTAGCATCGGCGTCGTGCCCGAGCTTGCCGGACGGACTGCCGATGCCTTCGAGGAGGGCGTTCGCGAGCATGAAGACCGCTGGCTCTCGCCGCTGGCGGTGCGGTCGTATGAGACGCGCGGCCGCGCGCGCGAGGAGGAGCCGTGCCTGCTGCGGACGCCGTTCCAACGCGACCGCGACCGCATCGTCCACACGAAGGCCTTCCGGCGGCTCATGCACAAGACGCAGGTGTTCGTCGACCCGGCAGGCGATCACTACCGCACGCGGCTCACGCACACGCTCGAGACGACCGGGATCTCGCGCGGGGTCGCGCGGGCGCTGCGGCTCAACGAGGACCTCGTCGAGGCGATCGGGCTCGGCCACGACCTCGGGCACACGCCGTTCGGACACGCGGGCGAGGAGGCGCTGGACGAGCTCCTGCAGGAGCGCTCCGGCCGCCGTTTCCGCCACAACGAGCATTCGCTGCGGGTGGTCGACGTGCTGGAGCGCGACGGCCGCGGACTCAACCTCACCCACGAAGTTCGCGACGGGATCCTCAACCACACAGGGCCGAACGAGCCCGACACGCTCGAGGGCAGGATCGTCCGCCTGGTCGACCGCGTCGCCTACATCAACCACGACATCGACGACGCCGTGCGCGCCGGCATGCTCGACCCGGCCGAGCTTCCGCAAGACGAGATCGACCTCCTCGGCCCCACCGGGTCACGCCGGATCGACGCGCTCGTCCACGACCTCGTCGAGACCTCCGCGCAGGCAGGAGACATCCGGCAGAGCGACGAGGTTGGCACGGCGATGCTCGCGCTCCGCTCGTTCATGTTCGACCGCGTCTACCTCGGCGAGGCCGCCCGCGCCGAGCACGCGCGGGCCCGGGCGACGATGCGGCGGATCTTCGAGCACCTGCTCGAGCGCGGCGACTCCGTCGACGACGCCGTGGATTACGTCGCGGGGATGACCGACCGCTTCGCCCTCAGCTACGCGGAGTCGCTGAACTAGTGGCCCGCATCCGCGAGGCGTCCGTGCGCGAGGCGGTCGACGCGGCCGACATGGTGGAGGTCGTCTCGGCGCGGACGCAGCTGCGCCGCTCCGGCGCCCGCTGGACCGGCCTCTGCCCGTTCCACGACGAGAAGACGCCGAGCTTCTCCGTCAACCCGGCCGACAAGCTCTTCTACTGCTTCGGCTGCGGCAAGGGCGGCGACGTGATCAGCTTCGTCCAGGAGACCGAGCAGCTCGACTTCGCGCAGGCAGTCGAGTGGCTGGCCGAGCGGTACCGGGTGACGCTCGAGTACGAGGAGTCGTCGCCTGAGCAGGACGCAGCCCGCGGCCGCCGCGACCGGCTGCTCTCGCTGCTCGAGCAGGCGACCGCCTTCTACGAGCGGTGGCTGTGGGAGTCGCCGCGCGGCGAGGCTGCGCGCGCCTACCTCCAGAGCCGCGGCCTCGGCGAGGCGGTGTGCCACGAGTACCGGCTCGGCCTCGCGCCCGGCGGCGCGACGCTCGCTCGCAAAGCGAGAGAGAAGGGCTTCACCGGCGCCGAGCTCTCCGCCGCCGGGCTCGTGAACCGCCGCGGCAACGACTACTTCAACGGTCGCTTGCTCTTCCCGCTCGCCGACGGGCGCGGGCGTGTGCGCGGGTTCCAGGCGCGCAGGCTGTGCGAGGATGACCCGCTGCGCGCGAAGTACGTCAACTCGCCCGAGGGCGAGCTCTTCCGCAAGGGCGACCTGCTGTACGGCCTCGACCGCGCGCGCACCGCGATCGCGAAACAGGAACGGGCGGTCGTCGTCGAGGGGAACACCGACGTGCTCGCGCTGCGCCAGACCGGGCTCGAGCCGGTGGTAGCGTCCATGGGCACCGCGCTGACGGAGCGGCAGCTGAAGGAGCTGTCGCGTCTGACGCACAAGGCCTGGCTCTGCTTCGACGGCGACGCGGCGGGGGAGGCGGCGACCCTGCGCGGGATGGAGCTCGCGGCCGCGCAGGGGTTCGACGTGCGCGTCGTTACGCTCCCGCCGGGTCGCGACCCGGCTGATCTCGCCGCCGAGTTCGACGAGCTGCTCGCGCGCGCGGAGAGCTACCTGTCGTACCGCGTGCGCCTTGAGATCGAGCGCGCAGCGGACCGGCAGGAAGGCTTCGTGCGCGTCCGCGAGGTCCTCGCACGCTTCGAGGACTCTCCCGAGCGGCAGGACGCGGTGCGGCTGGCCGCGGACCGGCTCGACCTGCCGAAGGAGACCCAGGCGGGCCTCGCGCCGCACGGCCGGCGGGGAGCGACCGGCGAGATCTCGCCGCGCCTGCTCGAGAAGGGCGCGCGGCTGGAACGTGACGCGCTCGCAGGCGTCGCTGCGCATCCCGCCTTGCGGGAGCTGCTGGCAGAGCTCTCTCCGGAGCACTTCGACTCGGAGCTCCACCGGCGCGGGCGCGAGCACCTGCTCGAGCCGGGCGCGCCACCGGCCGACGAGCTCGTGCCGCTGCTGGCCGAGCTGGACGCGCGGGCGGCGACAGAGGGCATCGACCAGGAGACCGCCAAGGAGCTGCTTCTGCGCCTGCGCGAGCGCCAGGTCCGGCGCGAGCTCGAGACGGCCGATCTCGAACAGACGAAAGAGCTGCAGGAGCAACTCGAGAAGATCCGCGCAACCGCGGCCAACCTCGCCTAGAGCGGCTGCGGGCCGCCCCAGCCTGGCAGAGCAACAGCTCGAGCGCGCGATGGTCGCCGCATCCTCGTGGCGCGGGGGGCCGCGTCCCGGCTCAGGCCCGTTGCTTCATCCGCGGCTACAATTCCGGCCGCTGAGCACCGTTCCCCGGTAGCTCAATTGGCAGAGCATCCGGCTGTTAACCGGAGGGTTGTTGGTTCGAGTCCAACCCGGGGAGTCAGCGCGGGGGAAACCCGGTTTCCCCCGCGAGCCCCCTCGTTGGGTTCCACAGCAGAAGGGTCGGCAAAGCCGATCCTTCTGCTTTTTAGAGCAACTCCGGGTTGCTCCCCGGCGAGGCGCAAGGTATGAGTTCCCGCGGCTTCGGCTGAACGAAGGAGGACGCTGTGGCTGCGGCGGGTGGGCGGCAGGGCCCGCACGGTTGCGTCTTGAGTTGGGCTCGAGCTCGCTGCCCTGCACGTTCGCCTGCGGCCGAGGCGCTGTAAGACCGTTCCAAGTCCCGATCCCAGTGAACGGGGGTGAGAGCTCGTGCTGCGGAGCAGCTGGTTCGACGGTCACTAGGCCAACAACCATGGGCGCTTTGCGAGCATCGCCCGATGACGCTTGCCGATCTCAGCCGCCTGGCCGCTGAGCTGGACGGTGTGGTCGAGCGCCGCCGCGACGGTCTGCTCGACTGGCGGTACCAGGGGCGCCTGGTCGCTCGGCAGCTCGACGACAGCCACGTCGTTATCCGGGTGTCGTTCGAGTTCCGGGACTTCCTGCTCTACTCGTTCCCGGAGACGTTCTCGGTGCCGAGGCGCTTCGCCAAGCACATGATGGTCGTCGCCGACCTCGAGCACGGGAACGCCGATGCCGTGGAAGACGCCGTCA
>JBEVNN010000140.1:0-3229 GCA_040508095.1 Gaiellaceae bacterium | reverse complement strand
CTCCGCGCGCTCGGGCTCGGCAAGATCGGACGCAGCGCGGAGCACGCGGAGAGCCCGCAGCTCGCCGGTATGCTGAGGAAGGTCCGTCACCTCGTGAGGGTGGACTCCGATGCCTGACGAGCTGAACCTTTCGAACCTCAAGCCCGCCCAGCCGCGTAAGGACCGCAAGCGGGTCGGCCGCGGCCTCGGCGCGGGCAAGGGCCGGTACTCCGGCCGCGGGCTCAAGGGCCAGAAGTCGCGCTCGGGCTCGCACAAGATGCGGCCCGGCTTCGAGGGCGGCCAGAACCCGCTCTACATGCGGCTCGGCAAGCAGCGCGGCCCGTACTCGGCTGACGCGATGCCGATGGGCCCGCACCGCACCTCGACGCAGCCCGTGAACGTTGCGGCGCTCGAGGAGCGCTTCGACGCGGGCGCCGAGGTGACACCGGAGTCGCTCGTCGAGAAGGGCCTGATCCGCAACACGCGGATCGACGTCAAGCTGCTCGGCCAGGGCGAGCTGACGAAGAGTCTCAGCATCACCGTGCACGCGGCCTCCGCGAGTGCGCGCGAGAAGGTCGAGGCCGCCGGTGGCTCGCTGAGCCTGTTGCGCGAGCCGAAGGAGCGCAAGCCGAAGCGCAGGCCGCGTAGCGCCGCGCCAGCCGGCGAGGCCGAGCCCGAGGAACAGCAGGAAGCCCCCGAGGGGGAGGCCGACTAGGTGTTCTCCTGGCTCGGCAACGCCTGGCGTGTCCCGGAGCTGCGCAAGCGCGTCCTGTTCACGGCGCTCATCCTCGCGCTCTACCGGCTCGGGTCGTGGATCCCCGCCCCCGGCGTCGACTCCGAACAGATCAAGAACTACTTCAACAACCAGGGCGGGACGATCCTGGGGCTGCTGAACGTCTTCTCGGGAGGCGCGCTCTCGCAGTTCTCCCTGTTCGCGCTCGGGATCATGCCCTACGTCACGGCCTCGATCATCCTCCAGCTCCTGACCGTCGTGATCCCCAAGCTCGAGCAGCTCCAGAAGGAAGGCGAGGCCGGCTACGCCAAGATCAACCAGTACACGCGGTACTCGACCGTCGGCCTGGCGGCCGCACAGGCTGCCGGGTACGCCTACCTCTTCCAGCGCCAGGGCGCACTGACGGACAACTCCGGGCGGCTCGTCCTGATCGTGATCACGCTCACGGCCGGCACGACGCTCCTGATGTACATGGGCGAGCTGATCACCAAGCGCGGGATCGGCAACGGCATCTCGCTGCTGATCTTCGCGTCGATTCTCGTCTCGGCGCCCGCGGGCGTGACCGCCTGGTACAACGGCGGCCCGATGGAGAAGCTGTTCTTCCCGCTGATCGCGCTCGGGATCATCGTCGCGGTCGTCTTCATCCAGGAGGGCCAGCGCCGCATCCCAATCCAGTACGCAAAGCGGATGGTGGGACGCAAGATGACCAGCGGCGAATCGACCTACCTGCCGCTGCGCGTGAACATGGCGGGCGTCATCCCGATCATCTTCGCCGCCGCGGTGATGGCCTTCCCGCCGACGATCGGCCAGTACTTCCCGCAGACGCAGAACTTCGTCAACCGTCACTTCCAGACCTCGAGCCTCACCTACCTCGGGCTCGAAGCCTTCCTGATCATCGTCTTCACCTACTTCTACACGGCGGTCCAGTTCAACCCCGTCGACCAGGCCGACAACCTGCGCAAGCACGGTGGCTACATCCCGGGCATCCGTCCGGGCCCGCCGACGGCGCAGTACCTCGACCGCGTGCTGACGCGGCTGACGCTGCCGGGCTCGATCTACCTCGCGGCGGTCGCGGTGCTGCCGAGCCTGTTCATCAAGTACGGCGGCTTCTCGCAGGCGACCTCGCGCGCGCGCGGCGGCACCGCGGTGCGGATAGTGGTCGGCGTCGCGGTAGACACGAATCGCCAGATGGAGTCGCAGATGATTATTCGCTCCGACGAAGGCTTCCTGAAGTAGTGGCGAACATCCTGCTGCTCGGCCCACAGGGGGCCGGCAAAGGAACCCAGGGAAGGCTGATCGCGTCCGAGTACGCGATCCCACACGTGGCGACGGGCGACATGCTGCGGGCCGCGATGGCCGACGGCAGCGAGCTCGGACAGCAGGTGCGGCCGATCTACGACTCGGGCCGGCTCGTCCCCGACAACCTGATGATTGCGCTCATCCGCGAGCGGCTGAGCGGCGAGGATGCCCGTGAGGGCTTCGTCCTCGACGGCTTCCCGCGCACGATGGCCCAGGCGGACGCGCTCGAGGAGACGCTGCGCGAGATCGGGCGCGACCTCGACGTCGTCTTCGAGTTCCAGATCCCGGACGAGGTCGGGCGCGAGCGCATGCTGAAGCGCGCCGCGGAGGAGGGTCGCACCGATGACACACCTGAGGCCATCGACGAGCGGCTGCGCCTTTACCATGAGGAGACGAAGCCGCTGATCGAGTACTACCGCACACGCGGGAACCTGGTCGGCGTCCACGGCGATCGGCCTGTGAACCAGGTCTTTTCCGAGATCCAGCAGACGCTCGAACAGGTGGCCGTCAGATGATCATCCGTAAGGCAACCGGGGAGATCGAGCGCATGGCGCGCGCAGGCGAGGTCGTCGCCGACACCCTCGCGCTGATCGGCGAGCACGCACGGCCGGGCGTCACCACGCAGGAGCTCGACGAGCTCGCGGACGAGTTCATCCGCTCCCGCGGCGGGACTCCGACCTTCAAGGGCTACCGCGGTTACCCGGCCTCGATCTGCACCTCCCCGAACGAGATGGTCGTTCACGGGATCCCAGGCCCGTACACGCTCAAGGACGGCGACATCCTCTCGGTCGACGTCGGGGTGACGCTCGACGGCTTCGTGGCCGACTCGGCCTACACGTTCCCGATCGGCGACGTCTCGGCCGAGGCCGAGCGGCTGCTCGAAGGCTGCCAGGCCGCGCTCGCAGCCGGGATCGAGCAGTGCCGCGTCGGCAACCGCCTCTCCGACATCTCGCACGCGATCCAGGTGACTACTGAGGAACAGGGCTTCTCCGTCGTCCGCAGCCTCGTCGGCCACGGCGTCGGTCGCTCGATGCACGAGGAGCCGCAGATCCCGAACTACGGCGAGCCGGGCCGCGGACCGCTGCTCGCGGAGGGCATGACCTTTGCGATCGAGCCGATGATCACCGCGGGTGGGCCGGACGTCGTCCTGCACGACGACGAGTGGTCGATCTCGAGCGCGGACGAGTCGCTGGCGGCGCACTTCGAGCACACCGTCGC
>JBEVNN010000123.1:0-2874 GCA_040508095.1 Gaiellaceae bacterium | reverse complement strand
CTGCCGGATTCGGTAGACGTCTTGCTGGCGGGCCGTTCTCGGAAGACCCGATACAACCTCAAGCGCTCCGCAGACATGCTCGAGGACGCCGTCCCGGACCTGTCGCTCGAGCTGCTACGCGATCCTGCGGACTTCGAGCTGATCATGCGGAATCTCGAGCGCGTCGCGGCCAAGACCTATCAGCGCGCGCTCGGAGCAGGATTCGCAGACGTCGAGTACCAACGTCGGCTCGTGCAACTCGCACTCGAGCGTGGGTGGTTGAGGGCTTGGCTACTTCGTGACGGCGACGAGCCGATCGCGTTCTGGCTCGGGTTCGTCCACCGGCGAACGTTCTTCTCGAGCAGCACCGGCTACGACCCCGCGTACGCGAAGCACGGCCTCGGCACGTACCTGCATCTGCGCCTTCTCCGCGACCTCTGTGACGATCCGGCTGTCGACGCTCTCGACTACGGGCTCGGGGACGCCGATTACAAGCGGCGTTTCGCCGACACGACCTGGCTCGAGAGCGATGCCGTGATCTACGCACCACGCCCGCGCGGGATGCAGGTCTCCCTGGCCCGCAACGGGATCCTCCTGGCCGACAGGCTTGCGCGGCGAACGCTCGAGCGCTTCGGATTGACGCAACGGGTCAAGCGGCTCTGGCGCACACGTCTGCGCCGCGCGAAGCCTTAGGCCGGCGAGCGGCGCGGGTAGTCCGGACGGCGAATCCCGGCCGCGACGAGCAACGCGTGTAGGTGTCCCGCGCGGCGCGCCATCCCGTCGCGCGAGACGACGACGTGCGTGAGCGCGAGCAAGGCGACCGCACCGCGCTCGAGCACCGCCTGCAACGGGCGCGCATGCTTCCGTGCATAGCGAATCCGGCTCGCCGCCATGACCCCCAGCAGGCGAGAGCGGGACTCGGACGCCCCGCCCTCGTGGACGACGACCGCGGCCGGGTCGTACCGGACTTCGGAGCCCGCCGACCAGATCCGCTTGCACAGATCCTTGTCCTCGCAGTACATGAAGAAGCCTTCGTCGAGCCCGTCGAGCCGCTCGAGGAGCGAGCGCCGGATGAGCAGACAGGCTCCCGACGCCCATTCGACCGGGCCCTCGACGGCATACCGCGCCTCGTCCCGGATCGTCTCGTCCGACCAGGAGGCCCGCGGAAACACGCGATGGAGGAAGAATGCCTGGGAGAGTGTCGAGCGGACCCGCGGAAAGCGCCGCAGCGAGTAGTCGAGGGTGCCGTCCTCCTCGAGGATCCGAGGCGCGACCGCCCCGATGCGCTCGTTCGACTCCGCGGCGCTCACGAGCCGCAACAGCGATTCCTCGTCGATGCGCGCGTCCGGGTTGAGGAGAAGTACGTAGGGCGCGGCACCGGCGCGCCAGCCGGCGTTGCAGCCCGCCGCAAAACCGCGGTTGTCCTCGAGGGGGATCGCTGTCACGGCCAGATCGGAGACCGATTCGAGCGAGCCGTCGTCGGAGGCGTTGTCGACCACCACCACGTGCAGCTTGTCGCTGCCCGCGAGGTGCTCGACGCAGGCGCGGAGCTGGGAACGGCTGCGGTAGGAGACGACGACGACGTCGACGATCGTGTGGGCCATCTCCGCGACCGTAGCGGCAGCCTCCGGGGCCTGCGACGGCCATTCGGGCGGAAAATGGCGGGTCGCGGGCCTCTCGCTAGCCGATCGGCTAGGTGCCCGCTTCCCTCGAACTGACGATTGCCGAGCCGCGGCGACGAGTCGATGAGGGGACATCGTGTGGGGAGCCGCCCCCCAAAGCTTTCGCCGCCTCTTGCCGCTGGCCGTCGTAGCCGCGGTGTTCGCCGTGTCGCCGGCGCCGACGCAGGCGCGGGTCGGGGCAGGGACACAGGTGAATACGCCGTCGCAGGTCTGGGGCCTCGGCCTCGATCGTCGCAGCATCCATCACGTCGGAGACGGGCTCGCGAGCCGTGCGAGGAGCGCGGGCATGAACACGCTCCTGGTCGACGGCCGTGGTCTTGGCAAGCGCCAATGGCGAAAGGTGCGGCACCTCGCGAAGCGGTACGGGTTCCGCCAGATCGTGCTGCCGCGACGGTCGACGACTTCCGTGCGGCGAGCCGAAGCGGCGTGCGCCAAGGCCAGGCGCAAGCACCCGAACGCACCATGCACCCTGCGCGCTGCTTCGCTGGCGAGCGCGCGGATGCTGGCCGCGTCGTCCCAGGTCGACCTCGTCGTCGTCCGGCTGAAAAGGCTCCCGTCGGCGGCAAGCACGCAGACGACCGGTGATCTCGCGACGGTCGTCGAGCTCGTCGAGATCGGCCACGGCTCGCTCGACCAGCGCGCGTGGAGCGAGGCGGTCGGCCAGGCCGCCGCCGATCCGACGCTCGACCTCGCGGTCGCCCCTTCCGGCGGCAACGGGTCGAAAGCGCTGAACAGCTTCACTCGCGTGCTCAGCGCGAGCAGCAGCAAGACGGCTCCACCGCCTCCGAGCGGGCTCACGGTCACCGACCGGAGCCTGAGCTCCGTTGGCTTGGGCTGGAATCGCGTCAATGGCGCGGAGAAGTACAACGTCTACCTCGGCGTTCGGCTCGTCATGAGCCCGCGCAAGACACAGGCGACCTTGACCGGCTTGACCTGCGGGGTCACGTACGTCGTTGCGGTCGCCGCGGTGAACAGGTCCGGCGTTGTCTCGGCGAGGACATCCGCGAATGCGGCCACTTCCGGCTGCGCCGTGGCTCCGCCTCCTCCGCCTCCGCCACCTCCGCCTCCTCCGCCGCCTCCGCCGCCGCCGCCTCCGCCTCCTCCGCCACCTCCGCCTCCTCCGCCGCCTCCGCCGCCGCCGCCGCCTCCGCCTCCGCCCCCGCCTCCGCCCCCGCCTCCTCCGCCGCCTCCGCCTCCGCCGCCTCCCGGCTCG
>JBEVNN010000116.1:0-6381 GCA_040508095.1 Gaiellaceae bacterium | reverse complement strand
AGTTCCCGACGTGCGTCCGCCAGCTCGCGGCGCTGTTCGGAGCGTTGTAGTACTCCTGCGTGTACCAGAAGGTGCAGTCTTCGAGCGGGTCGACCGTCAGGTCGCTGTAGTCGCCCCAGCGATGGTGCGAGTTGGAGTTCTGGCTGCCCGTCCCCGCGTGGAGTGTCGCCTCACCCTGAGCAAGAGTGTTCGCTGCGTCACCGGCGAGCCGGCCCGCGTAGCGGATCTCCGGGTGAATTGCCGCGCTCGACGCGCTGAAGCCAATCGCCAGGTCGCCGAGCCGGTCCATCGCCGCGCTACCCATCCAGCGCCACGTGGTGTCGGGCTGGTAGGTGCTCTGTTGCGTGAACGCGGGCGCGCCCGAAGTGGCGTGGTTGATCTCGTACCAGCGAATCCCTGCGACTCCGCCCGAATCGACCGTCTGGTTCCCGACCAGCGACTCGTTACCGCCGAAGTTTCGGTACGCCAAGCGGAACATCGCTCGGTCGCCGAGCGCGTCGAGCCCGCTCCCCGTGCCGTTCTGCGGGACGCAGTCCTGGTCGTTCGGGCAAAGGACCGAGTAGGCGGTCGGCGTGAGGTTGCCGCCGAGGGTGAAGGTCGACGTCGCGGGCGCGCTGAAGTTGACGTGGAAGCGCCAGAGCTTCCAGGTCGGGAGCGTCCCGGACATCAGGAACGGCGCCGGCGCGCCCACAGGCGGCAGCGTCGTCCCGTCGAGGTCGGCCGGGATAATCGTGTCGTTACCGGAGTTGAAAACCGCGGGATCGCGAGTGGTGACGAACGTCGCCGGATTGCCGGCGAGCATCGCGGCCCGGTTGAACGCGAACGGCTGCGGCCCGAGGTAGAAGTTGCCGCCGGAGTCGAAGACGTTCATCGCCATGTAGTAGGCGTCGGGCCAGACGCCCAGCTTCGGGTAGTCGAAGAAGTCGGTGCCGAGGTGAAAGTCGTAGCGGTTCCAGGTTCCGGTGGCGTCGTAGCCCGTCGAGACGGCGATGCACTCGTCGGTGAGAGCTCCGCCGGCCGGGCCCGCGAACTGCGAGATCACCCAGCGGTTGGCGAGCTGGTCGTAGACGACGACCGGGTCGCCCGCGCTCTCGGCGGCGCAGAAGCCGCCGAAACCGCTCCAGACTGTGTTGATGTCGAGCGGGCCGAGCAGCGAGGTGCCCGTGGCCTTGTCGAAGACCTGGAACCCGGTGTTGACCATCTGGACGTACTGCGTCAGGCCGACCTCTCCGTTCGTGTCGGGTGGAGCGCAGAAGCACGTCACTCCCGGCGCGACGATCCCGTCGAAATCGAGCGTCGTCCCGGGCATGTTCGGACCGAAGGTCCTGGTTTGGCGTGCCGCGTCCGACCTGTAGGGCCGCCGCGACACCACCGGCCGCGGGTTGGGGCTCGCCTCGCGCACGGCCACGCGCCGCCCGTACGGCTTCTGCGGCATCAAGCGCAGCGGCCGCGAGACGTCGTTCTTGACGGAGTGGCCGACGATGACCTTGCCGGAGTGCTGCGTAAGCGCGAGCGGCGCGCGCGGAACCGGAACGTGGCCGTTGCCCCGTCCGGGCAAACCGTTCGCCAGCACCGACGTGGCGCCCGCGCTCAGCGCAACGAGCAGGAAGGTGCCGACGACGATGGCTCCTCGTCGTCGGGAGACGAATTGGCGGTTCATGCCCCGGTCCTCTCAGTGACGGCGTTCAGCAACAGGTCTTACCCCTTTTCGACCGTAGGAGCAAGACACTGAAGGGCTATTCGGCCGTCAGCGCGCGCGACCGATGAGGACGCAGGCGTTGTGGCCACCGAGGCCCATCGCGTTCGAGAGGGCGACGTCGACCTCGACCTCACGCGACTCGTTGGGCACGTAGTCGAGGTCGCAGACCGGGTCGGGATGCTCGTAGTTGATCGTCGGTGGCAGCACGCCGTCGCGGACGGCGAGGACGCACATCATCGCCTCGATCGCGCCCGCCGCCCCGAAGCAGTGACCCATGACGGACTTGGTCGAGGAGATAGCGAGCTCGTAGGCGTGGTCACCGAAGACGTCCTTGATCGCCTTCGTCTCGGCCGCGTCGCCGAGCGGCGTCGACGTGCCGTGGGCGTTGACGTAACCGACGCGGGCGGGCTCGACCCCTGCTCGCTCGAGGGCGGTGCGCATCATCTCCGCGACGCCGATCGCCTCGGGCTCGGGCGCGGCGAGGTGGTACGCGTCGTTGGAGGTGCCGTAGCCGAGGACCTCGGCGTAGATCTCCGCGCCGCGCGCATGGGCGGCCTCGAGCTCCTCCAGGACGAGCGCGCAGGCCCCCTCCCCCATCACGAATCCGGCGCGGGTCGCGTCGAACGGCCGCGAGGCTCGCGGCGGGTGCTCCTCCTCGGCGGCGAGGCCGCGCATGGCCGTGAAGCCGGCGAGGATCAGCGGGTGGATGCAGGCCTCGGTGCCGCCCGCGAGGATCGCGTCGGCGTCGCCGCGGCGGATGATCTCGGCGCCCTCCCCCACGGCGTGCGAGCCGGTGGCGCAGGCGGAGACCGGCGCGTAGTTCGGCCCGCGGATGCCGAGTGAGATCGCGAGCTGGCCGCTGGCCGAGTCGACCAGGACGCTCGGGATGAAGTAGGGCGAGACGCGGTCAGGCCCGCGGTCGCGCAGCGTCTCCGCCTGCTCGACGATCCCGATCAGGCCGCCGATCGCGGAGCCGAAGACGATTCCGACGCGATGCGGGTCGAAGCCGTTCAGGCCGGCGTCCGCGACCGCCTCCTTCGCGGCGCCCAGCGCGAGCACGACGTTCCGGTCGAGCCGGCGCAGGTCCTTCGGCCCGGCGAGGCCGGTCGGGTCGAAGTCCTTCACCTCGGCCGCGACGCGCACCGGCAGGCCGTCCGTCTCGAAGGTGCGGATCCAGTCGATGCCGCTTTCGCCCGCCACGGCAGCACGCCAGGTCTCCGGCGCGGTATTCCCGACCGGCGTGATGGCTCCGAGCCCCGTGACGACGACGCGTCGCACGGAGGCAGCTTAGAGCGGCCGGTTCGCCGGCTGCGGGGTCAGCCCCACTCCTTCCGGCAGCTCGCGGCCGAGCGCGAGCGCCGACAGCGCTGCGGCCAGCGCTACCCCGCCCGCCGCGAGAAACGTCCCCGCCGGCGAGACGCTCAGCGCCTGCGCCCCGAGTGTCGGCGCGAGCGCGAGCCCGAGCCACCAGGAGAGGCCGATCGCCGCCATGTAGCGGCCTCGCAGCGCAGGCGGCGCCAGGTCGGCGACGAGCGGCATCAGCACCGTCGTGTGGAAGCACTCCCCGATGCCCACCAGGACGACCGCTGCGAACAGCAGGGCGGCGTTGAAGACTCCGGCTGCCACGACAAGCAGACACGCGAGGACGAAGGCGAGCGCAGCGATTGCCATCGTCGGGCCGCGGCGCCGGCCCTCTGAAAGCCTGGCGACTGGGATCTGCGCGACGACGACGGTCACGGCGTTCGCGAACAGCAGTGTGCCGATCAACTGCGCACTCGCACCTAGTTGCTCACGCGCGTACGGCGGGACGATCCACGTGAACAGGCCCCAGCCGACCGCGATCAGCGCGACATTGATGAGCGCGAGGTGCACGAACGGCCGGTCGCGAAGCAACAGGCGATAGCCGCCCGGAAGCGGCTCCGGCCGCTCGTCGCGGCGCACGGTCGCGACGAGGATCAGGGCGTAGAGGAGGTAGGTGATCGCGTTCGCGACGAACAGCGCTGCGAGGCCGCCGGTCCCGTGGGCGGCAACGAGGCCGCCGAGCGCGGCGCCGAGGCCGATGCCGCCGTTGCTCGCAACCCTCGAGACGGCGGTCGCGCGGTGGCGGAGGTCAGGCGGCGCCAGCGCGGCGAGCAGCGTCGACTGCGCGGGCACGAGCGCCCCGTTGCCCACGCCTGCCGCCGTTGCTGCCAGGAGCGCCTGCGGGGTCGTGTGCGCAGCGGCGAGGCCTGCGTAGCCGGCCGCCAGCGCGACGCCCCCGCCGGCGACGGTGGCGCGCGCGCCGAAACGGTCGATTACCGGCCCGGCGGCTGGAGCTGCGACGACCGCGAGCCCGGTGACGACGCCGACCACCACTCCGGCGGCGCCGAGGCTCAGGCCGCGCCCCTCGTGCAGGTAGATCAGCTCGAACGGCATCACGGCGCCCCAGCCGAGGTAGTTGAGGAAGATCCCGGCCTCGACAATCCAGAGCTCGCGGGAAAGGCCGAACGCGAGCTTCCCGAGCGCGTGGGCTGTCGCCGTCCTCCGCAATACGTTATAGTACAAAGATCACTCCTGCTCTATCACAACTTATCGAGCAAGGAAGCGGTGCGTCAACGATCGCGTCGGCGATCGAGGCCGAGATCGCAGGCGGCGAGCTGACTCCGCGGACGAAGCTGCCGCCGGTCCGCGACCTCGCCCACGACCTGGCCGTGAGCCCGGCCACCGTGGCCGCCGCCTACCGAACGCTCCGGCAACGCGGGCTCGTGAAGGCGAACGGGCGGCGCGGCACCGTGGTGACCAACCGCCCCACCCTCCTGTCCCGGCCGGGACGGTCGCTCCCGCCGAACACGCGCGACCTCGCGCGCGGGAACCCGGACCCGGCGCTGCTCCCGCCGCTCGACCCCGCCCTCCGGCGCCTCGACACCCGCCACCGGCTGTACGGCGAGCCGGCGAAGCTCGAGCGCTTGGTCGAGCTCGCGCGGGCCGATTTCGCCCAGGACGGAGTCGCCGGCGAGATCGCGATCGCCGGCGGCGCGCTGGATGGCATCGAGCGCGCCCTCCAGAGCCGGCTCCATCCGGGCGACCGCGTCGTAGTCGAGGATCCGACGTGGCCGCGCATCACCGACCTCGTGCACGCCCTCGCGCTCGAGCCCGAGCCAGTGCCCCTCGACGAAATCGGCCTCGACGCGGATGCGCTCGAGCACGCACTTGACCGCGGTGCCGCAGCGGTGATCCTCACTCCCCGCGGGCAGAACCCCACCGGCGCCGCGCTCGACACCGGCCGCGCCAAGGAGCTGCGCGCCGTGTTCTCCCGCCACCGGGACGTCCTGCTGATCGAGGACGACTACGTCGCCGCGGTGGCAGGCGCGTCGTACGTGGGCCTCGCCGGCGCTACCGAGCACTGGACGATCGTCCGGTCGGTGTCGAAGGTGCTCGGGCCCGATCTGCGCATCGCCCCGATGGCCGGCGACCCACTGACGATCGGGCGCATCGAAGGACGGCAGCTCGTCGGCGCGGGCTGGGTCAGCCACCTCCTGCAGCAGACGGCAGCGGAGCTCTGGGCGGCGGCGGGGACGAAGAAGCTGCTCGCGCGCGCGGAGCGGACGTACGCGGAGCGCCGCAGTGCGCTCGTCGAAGCACTGGCGAGCCACGACATCGACGCCCACGGCGGCTCGGGCCTCGGCGTGTGGGTACCCGTCGCGGAGGAGGTGCCGGTAGTGCAGCACCTGCTCGAGCTCGGGTGGGCGGTCAGCGCGGGCGAGCGCTACCGCTTCCGGACCTCACCCGGGATCCGGATCACGACCGCCACGCTCGAGACCGCGGAAGCCGACGCGCTCGCGACGGCAATCGCGGAGTCGCTGCTTTCGGCGCCCGAGACCTACGCCGGCTAGTCGCCGATCCGCTCCATCGCGAATCTCCCGAACTGACGGCCGCGGAAAGTCGCCAGGCCGAGGTAGCGCTCCCCGTCTGGCTCGAGCTCGTCGACGAAACCGGTGAACGGTGCCCGGTAGCGCAGGCTCCGGCCGACCACGTCGAACGACGCTCCCGGCAGCGGGCCGAGCTTCGTCTCGCCGGTGTTGCCGTGGATCACCTTGCAAACGCCGATCAGCGGCGGCAGCAGCCCGCCGAGCCTTTTGACGTTCCAGACGCCGTCCAACTCAGCCACGTCGATAGCGTTGGCGTTCCGTGCCGCCGCGAAACCTGCCCTTCCCGCCGATGGAGGCCGAGACCGTCGAGGAGCTGCCGACGGGCGACTGGCAGTACGAACCGAAGTGGGACGGCTTCCGCGGTGTGCTGGAGAACCTCGGCGGCGGGCTGCGCCTTTGGTCGCGCAACGGGCGGCCGCTGCTGCGCTACTTCCCGGAGCTCGAGGAGGTCGGCGCCAAGCTCCCGCCGGAGTCGGCGCTCGACGGGGAGATCATCGTTGCCCGCAAGGGGCGGCTCGAGTTCGACCAGCTCCAGATGCGGCTCCATCCGGCGGAGAGCCGGATCAGGCGCCTGTCGGCGGAGATCCCGGCCGAGTACGTCGCGTTCGACCTGCTCCTCTGGAAAGGCGAGCCCGTCCACGAGCAGCCGCTCGAGAAGCGGCGCCGCGAGCTCGAGCGCAAGGCCAAGGCGTTCCGGCTCTCTCCGGCGGTGCGCGACCCGAAGCAGGCGGCGAGGTGGCTCGCGCGGCTCGAGCAGGCCGGCCTCGACGGCGT
>JBEVNN010000176.1:0-2570 GCA_040508095.1 Gaiellaceae bacterium | reverse complement strand
GAGCCCGTGCTCGCGCACCGCCTGATCGTCGCGCCGGAGGCTCGCGCTGCCGGCCTCGCGCCGCGCGACCTCGTGCAGGAGACGCTCGAGCACACGCCAGTTCCCGTATGACGCACCGCGGACGGCTCGCGCTGGTGCTCGGCGCAGCGACCTACCTCGGCGCCTGGGCGTTCGGCTCCAAGATCCTCTACCCGGTCGCGCTCGGTCTCCCGCTGGCGGTGCTGCTCGGTTGGCTGTGGACGGTGCTCGCGAACCGGCCGTTGCAGCTGCGGCGGACGATTCCGCCTGGCGAGCGGCTCGAGGGTGACGACGTCAAGGTCGGGCTCGAGCTCGTCTCGGAGCAGCATCTCGTGCCGGCGCGCTGGACTTTGCGCGAGCAGGTCGGGCGGCTCGGCGAGCGCGTGATGACCGTCGGCCAGAACGGCCGCGCCCGCTACATCCTGCGCAACGTGCCGCGAGGCCGCTACGAGTTCCAGGACACCGTCGCGGTGATCGAGGACCCGTTCGGCCTCGAGCGGGTCGAGCAGCGGCTCGACGCGCCCGGCGCGCTGCTCGTCTACCCGCGCCTGGTCGAGCTCGACCGGCTCTTCTCCGACGCCGGCTCGCGCTCGCACGACGGCCGGCGCCTGCTCCTGCGGCGGCCCTCGGGCTTCGACCTGCACAGCGTCCGGGAGTACGAGCACGGCGACTCGCTGCGCAAGGTTCACTGGCGCTCGACCGCGCGGCGGGCGCAGCTGATGGTCAAGGAGTTGGAGGACGCCCCGCGCGACGAGGTCGCAATCGTGCTCGACGCCGACCCGGAGGCGGTCGTGGGGGAGAGCTTCGACGTGCAGGTCCGCGCTGCGGGCTCGCTCCTGCTCGCCCACGTACGGCGCGGCCGGCGGGCGCTCCTCGTGATCAACGGTGCGCAGCGCGAGCACCAGGGCGTGCGCTCCGGTGAGAGCGACTGGCGGGCGGCGCTCGACCTGCTTGCCGCCGTCGAGCCGGAGCCTGGCCCCCCGCTCGCGGCGCTGCTCGCGGACGAGAACAGCTCGGTCGGAAGGGCGCTCGAGCTCTGCGTCGTGACCGCGTCGCTTCCCGCGCGGCTCGTCGAGCGGCTCGTCGACCGGGCGCTCGGCAGCGGCCACGTCTCGCTCGTCCTGGTCGACCCGTCGAGCTTCGCCGGCACGGAGCCGACCCCACGGCCCGAGCTGCTGCGGCTGCAGGCGGCGGGCGTCGCTCTCGTGGTCGTCAGTGCGGGCGACGACCTGGGCGGGCGGCTCGGTGATGTGCGAGTGGCGGAGACGGCGCGTGCGTAGGGCGCTGCTGGTGGTCGCGCTTTCGGCGCCGCTGCTGGCCTGGAGCTGGTTGCGGCTGGAGGACGGCTCCGCCGCGGGTGTGGCGACGCTGCTCATCCTCCTGGCCGTGCTGCCGCTGTTCGCGCCGACGAGGCGGCTGAAGGCGGTTGCCGTGTTCGTGGTGTCCTTGCTCGCCGGCGCGATCGCCTTCGACCTCGGGCCGAGCTGGGCCATTCCGGGGCGTGTCTTCGGGCGCTTCGGCGACGGCTTCCTCGAGTTCTACGACGTCCAGATCCCGTTCGACCCCAACGCGCACCCGCGCATGCACGGCGTGCTGCTGCTCGCGCTGTTCGCCTTCACGCTCTGCATCGCGCTCGCCGCGGTCGCACGCCGTCCGGGGCTGGTCGCGCTCGCCCTGGTCGTCGGGGTCGGCTGGCCGGGCACGCTGCTCCCCGGCCACGACCTGCTACGTGGCGCAATTCTGCTGATCGTGGTGCTGGCGACGACGTCGCTGTTGCGGCCCGGGCCACTCCGCGGCCTGGGGGTCGCAGCCGCCGCCGGGACGCTGATCGTCACCGGCGCGCTCATGGCCTCCGGGTCGCCGGCCCTGGCGAAGCGCGCGTTCCTCGACTGGCAGCACTGGGACCTCTACACGAAGCCGGCGAAGCCGGTGGACGTCGCGTACGTCTGGGACTCGAGCTACCGGCCGCTCAACTTCCGCGGCAAGCCGACGACCGTGTTCCGGGTCAAGGCCGGGCCGCAGCCGCACTACTGGCGCTCGTCGGTGCTGAACACCGTCGAGGACGGCAAGTGGTTCGAGGAACTCGCACCGGAGTTCCACATCCCGGGCGACCCGTCACCGATCGGCGAGCCGGGGATGATTCCTGCGCGTGAGAAGCAACCCGGCCGCTGGGACCACGAGGTCGTGACGATCGAGGCGCTGCGCGACCATCGCCTGCCGGGCGGCAGCGTCCCGGTCAACTACCAGACGGGCGCGAGCATCGGCACGGTGCAGTACGACCCGAGCGGGGTCGCGTACGCGAGCGACCCGACGTCGCGCGGCGAGTCGTACGAGGTCCAGAGCTACTCGCCGACGCCCACACCCCGCCAGTTGTCGCAGTCGAAGCCCGTGTACTCGGGCCCGATCGTCGAGACAGGCAAGTACCGCGAGGTGCAGCCGCGCATCTACCCGCCGCTCTTCGGGCGGCCGGGGCGCGTCGCGGACGTCAGGTACCTGTTCACCCGCTTCGCCCGCGCCTACCAGCTGCGGCCGTTCCAGGCCCTCTACAGCGA
>JBEVNN010000088.1:0-6040 GCA_040508095.1 Gaiellaceae bacterium | reverse complement strand
AACGGACGCATGCAGGGGCTCGTGAACAGCGCCGCGCTGGCCGGCTCGCTCTGCGGCTCGCTCGTGCTGGGGCGGCTCGCCGACCGGATCGGCCGCCGCGTGATCTTCCAGTACGCGATCCTCTGGTACGCCGCGTTCACGGCCATCACCGCGCTGGCGTGGGGGCCGTGGTCGGTGATGACGTTCCGCTTCCTCGCCGGCCTCGGGCTAGGCGGGATGCTGGTCGTCGACCCGTCGATCCTGACCGAGTACCTGCCGCCGCAGCGGCGCGGCCGGCTGCTCGTCTTCCTCGACTTCTGGTGGCCGGTCGGGCTCCTGCTGGCGACCTTCCTCTCCTGGATCTTCATCGGCCACGACATCGGCGGCGCCAACAGCTGGCGCTGGCTCTTCCTGGCCGCGTCGTTCCCGGCCTTGCTCGCCTTCGTGGCGCGGCGCTCGCTTCCGGAGAGCCCGTATTTCCTCGCCCGTCAGGGCCGCTCGCGTGAGGCCGCCGAGGTGCTGACGGAGATCACCGGCCGCCAGGTCGAGCCCGGTGAGCTGACCGCTCCCGAGGAAACGCGCTCGTCCGTGCGCGAGCTGTGGGCCCAGCGGTTGCGCTCGCGCACCGTGAAGACGGCGCTCGTCTGGATCGCGCTCAACATCTCGTACTACGGCCTCTTCCTGTGGCTGCCGTTCGTCCTCCAGTCGGAGAAGAGCTTCTCGATCAACGTCTACCTGCTGCTCACGCTGAGTGCGCTGTCGCAGTTCCCGGGCTACGGCGCGGCGATCTGGCTCGTCGAGCGGATCGGCCGGAAGCCGACGCTGGCGGCCTTCCTCGTGCTCGGCGGCGTCTCGGCCTACGCGTTCGCCGTGGCTGACACGCAGGTGGTCTACGTCACCGCGCTCTTCTTCGTCGGCTTCTTCAACCTCGGCGCCTGGGGTGCGGTCTACCCGTACACGTCGGAGACGTTCCCGACGCGCCTGCGCTCCAGCGCGTTTGGCCTGATGGAGGGCGTCGGCAAGGCGGCCGCGATCGCTGGTCCGTACATCTTCGGCAACCTCTACGACGCGACGGGCAGCTCGACCTGGTCGCTGACCGTGGTCGCGATCGTGATGGCGGTGGGCGGCGTGGTCGCCGCGGTGTTCGGCCGCGAGACGCGCGGCCGGGCGTTGGCCTAGCTCGGCACGCCGCAGGCGAGCTGGGCCGAACAGTCAGTCGGGCGCGCTGTCTTACGCTCTCAGCAGGGGAGGAGAGTGATGCTCAGCACGCCCGGCAGCCAACGGGCACGCCGATCGTGAGCGGCGCCTGGGCGAAGACGAAGCTGACCATGCCGGTCGCCCTGGCGTAGGCGGTGCTGACGGCCACGCCTCCTCTGGCCGTCGTTGAGACTCGCATCCGGAACTTGAAGATCACCGTTCCGCCGATCGGCAAGCTCGCGAATCTTCTGCACCACAATCGGGCGCCACCGCTTACGAACCCGGGAGGCGTGCTGAGGACGACCAACCTGAACGGCACCTGCTCACAGACCCGCAGCAGCCTGGCCGGCCCATCGCCGACGTTGGAGACTCGCATCCGGTAGGTGACGCTCTGCCCGCGGGTCGCCGTACGCGGCGTCACCCGCAAGCCGATTGAAAGCTGGGTGGCGGCGAGCCTGAGCGGTGTGAACGCGGTCTTCTGCGCGCGCAGACCATTGGAGGTGGTGCCACCGAGACCCGCTGCGACGACCAGCAGCGCGCCAACTACGAGGGCGGTGACTGCGGCTACGCGCGGGGCGGCCACGCGGAACATAGTGCCAATCTATACAAAAGGGCGCCGGCTGTCGAGCCGCGACCGAGTGCTTGAACGGCGTCACTCTCGGCCGGCCTCGTCTGCTTCGAGGTTCGCAGCCTCCCTGCGCAGGAGGTCGTCGAACGGCTCGCTGCACGCGGCATCGTCGCCACCGTGACGCCGTACACGCCGACCTACGCCCGCGTCGGGCCAAGCATCGTGAACACACCCGCGGAGATCCGGCGAGCCGTGCGCGCGCTTCGGGCACTGCGCTGAGAATCAGCCGCCGGTGGGCGCGAGTGCCGCCTGCGCCGCTTCGTCGAACGTGGTCAACGGGATCGGCACGAGACCGCGGATGCGTTCCTCCCGGACGATGGTTTCGTTCCGCAGTCCCTCGATCAGCGGCCGCGCGACAGGTGCCTTCACCGGCGTGACCAGGTGGAGCCAGAGCGACGAGAGGTACGGGGTCAGCAGCGGCACCTCGACGATGCGCGGCCGCTTGCCGCGTAAGGTCGCGATGCGCTGCAGCATTTCGCGGTAAGTCATTACCTCGGGCCCTCCGACGTCGAGCTCCTGCCCGAAGGCGGCGTCCAGCCCGCAAACCCCCGCGAGGTACTCGACGACGTCGGTCAGGGCGATCGGCTGGGTCCGCGTCGACACCCACCGTGGGGTCAGCATTGCCGGCAGGCGATCCACGAGCGCAACGATCGTCTCGAACGCGGCGCTCCCGCGCCCGACCACGATCGCGGCGCGCAGCGTCGTCAGCGGAACCGAGGTCGAGGCGAGCCGCTGCGCCGTCTCACGGCGGCTTCGCAGGTGCGGTGAGAGGTCGGGCGAGTCGTCGCCCAGGCCCCCGAGGTAGACGAGCTGTGCGACCCCGGCTTGCTCGGAGGCTCGAGCCGTCGTCTCCGCCGCCTTGAGATCCTCGGCTTCGAAGTCCGCCGCGCCGAGCGAGTGGACGAGGTAGTACGCGACCTTCGCGCCTTCGAGGACTCGTGCGACCGAGTCGCGGTCCTTCGCGTCCGCGACCGCCCACGTCACGCCATCGCTCTCCTGGTGCTCGCGCCGCGAGACCGCGACGACCTCGTGCTCGCGCGCGAGCCGATCGACGAGCGGCCCACCGATCGTTCCCCTGCCGCCGAACACCACGACCTTCATGCGTCCGTCTCCGCGATCAGCCTCCGGCTGACCGCCACGGGCGCGCGTCCCTGCAGGCGGTCGTAGAACGCGATGCGCGATTCCCAGCTCTCCACGTGGGCACGCTAACGCCCGCGGCTGCGGCGACGATGCGGATCTCGGCGTCTTGTTCGAGGCTGCCCTCGACCCCGCCGACCCGCATGCGGTCGAAGGGCCGGGCGCTGGCCTAAGGTCTCAGCGGCAGTAACAGGCCCAGACCAACGCGCCGAGAGCCTGCCACGACTCGTCGGAGAGGGGGTACCCGTTCACCATGGCAACGACCTGCCGCTCGCCGCGCTCGCTCGCCAGCGCGACCGTCGTGTGGCCGCCGAGTCCGAGGTGGCCCCACGCTGCGCCGCATGGAGAGGCCGCCTTGCCCATGAGCGCCGTCACCTTGCCGATCCCGAGGCCGTAGCCGTCCGATTCGTCCCAGTCGGACGGAACGGTGCGCAGCATCTCCGCGCGCAGATCATCCGGCAGCAGCTCGCCGCCCAGCAGCGCCTCGAGGAAGCGCGTCAGATCCCGGCCAGAGGAGACGATCCCGCCGCCGGCCCAGTTGAAGGGCAGGTCGAGCTCGGTCAGGTCGACAGGGCCAGGGCCTGGGCCCGGAAACATCGGGTTCTCCGGCGG
This sequence comes from Gaiellaceae bacterium, assembly GCA_040508095.1. Classification (GTDB taxonomy): domain Bacteria; phylum Actinomycetota; class Thermoleophilia; order Gaiellales; family Gaiellaceae; genus AC-32. Next base: position 2,487 of record JBEVNN010000088.1, on the reverse strand, counting down.
CACATACTGGCGCGCGAGGCCGGGAACCGGCCACGTCTCCGCGGGAAGGTCGGTGGCGCCCAGCTCGAGCGGATCGAAGATCCGACGCCTCAGCTCGTCGCGCAGCGGCGTCCCGGTCGCCTCCTCCACCAGCAGCCCGAGCGCCTGGTAATTCGTGCCGGTGTACGCCCAGCCCTTACCCGGCGGGAAGAGACGAGGCCGTTCCAGGGCGAGCGCCAGCAGCTCCCGGGGCCCGAACTCCGATCGGTGGGCCGGGTTCGTCCGGTACGGCTCGAAGAACGCGACGAGGTCGTCGTCGAAGTTCGGCAGGCCGCTCGTGTGGTTCAGGAGCTGCCGGACCGTCACACCCGGGACGATCGGGCCCGCCTCGCCGTCGAGCGCGAGCGCTCCCTCGTCGGCGAGCTGAAGGACCGCGGCCGCGATGAAGAGCTTTGTCACGCTGGCGACCCGGAAGCGATGCTCGACCGTCAGCGGCTCCTCCGTCTCCACGTTGGCGAGACCTGCCGCGCCCTCGTAGTGAAAGCCCGGACCGGAGGCCACGGCGACCGTGCCCGGCAGCCCGGTCTGCACGACTGCCTCGAGGTGATCGTCGAGCGGAGTCAGCGCTGCCCCATACGGGTACCGACGAGGACGGCAACTCCCATCGAGTCACTAGCCTACGGGGAGGAAAGGAGCACGAAATGGCAACCGACACCAAGATCCTCACCCAGAGGCAGCGAGAGTTCCTCGAGCAGCCGTTCCCGGGCGCGGCCACGACGCTTCGCGCCGACGGCTCGCCGCAGACCACGGTGGTCTGGGTCGACGTCGACGAGAACGGCCCGAGCTTCAACACCGCTGCCGGGCGTGCGAAGCCGCGGCACCTCGAGCGCGACCCGCGCCTCTCGCTGATCGTCGTCGACCCGCAGGATCAGTACCGCTGGCTCGCGATCAGCGGCCGCGCCGATGTGACGACCGACGGCGCAGACGCGCAGATCGACAAGCTCGCGAAGAAGTACCTCGACGCCGATTCGTATCCCTGGCGCAAGCCGGAAGAGCAGCGCCTCACGGTCCGGATCCACCCCGAGAAGATCGACTCGTACGGCCTTGATTAGGGCTTGCTGAAGCTCTGCGACGTCGGCCCGCGCGACGGCCTCCAGAACGAGGCCGAGGCCTTGGAGCCGGCGACGCGGGCGGAGCTCGTCAACAAGCTCGCCGCCGCCGGCCTGCCGCGGGTCGAAGCGGTCAGCTTCGTGCGGGACGACCGCGTCCCGCAGATGGCACGGGCCGAGGAGGTCGTCGCCGGGATCGAGCGCCGCGACGGCACCGAGTACTCGGGCCTGGTGCTCAACGAGCAGGGGTACGAGCGGTTCGCACAGACGGGGCTCGACCGCGTGAACGCGACCCTCGGCGCGACCGAGGAGTTCAACCGCCGCAACGGCAACGCGTCTCTCGACGAGGCGGTCGCGCGGGTGGAGCGGATCCTCGCCGAGGCGCAGCAGCCGGCGACGGTCACGATCAGCGTCGCCTTCGGCTGCCCCTTCGAGGGCCGGGTCGACCCGGGTGCGGTCGTCGACCTCGCGGCGCGATTCGACGCGGTCGAGGTCGTCCTCGCGGACACGATCGGCGTCGCGGCGCCACGGGAGGTGAAAGGGCTCGTATCCCGCACCGGCGCCGCCGGCTTCCACGGCCACAACACGCGAAACACCGGCTATGCGAACGCCCTCGCCGCGCTCGAGGCGGGGGCGACGGTCTTGGACGCCTCCGTCGGCGGCCTCGGCGGCTGCCCGTATGCGCCGCGTGCGAGCGGCAACGTCGCGACCGAGGACCTCGTCTACCTGCTCGAGCACGAGGGCGTCGAGACCGGGGTCGACCTCGACGCGCTGATCGAGACCGCGGTCTGGCTCGAAGGCATCTTCGGCCGCCGCCTCGAGGGCCAGGTCTACCGGGCCGGCACCTTTCCCGCGTAGTACGAAAAAAGGTCGACGGCGAGGTCGATCTCCTCGTCGCCGGTCTGCCAGTTGGAGACCGAGACGCGGATCGCCTTGCGACCGTCCCAGGTGGTGCCGCTCAGCCAGACGCGGCCGCTCTCCTGCACCTGCCGCAGCACCTCGTCGGTGCGCTCGTCCGACTCGAACCGGAAGAGCACCTGGTTCAGCACGACCTCGTTCAACACCTCGACGCCGTCGAGCTCGGCGATCCGGCCGGCGAAGCGCGCAGCCGCGTCGCAGCAGCACTCGACGAGGTCCTGGACGCCGCGGCGGCCGAGCGAGCGCAGCGCCGCGTACACGGCGAACCCGCGCGCGCGGCGCGAGAACTCGGGCACCCAGTCCATCTCGTCGCGGACGCGGCGCGTCCCCTCGTCCATGATCAGGTACGAGGCCGAAACGGTCATCGCGTTGCGGTGCGACTCCGGGTGCGCACACATGACGATTCCGGAGTCGTACGGGACGTTCAGCCACTTGTGCGCGTCCGTCGTCCACGAATCGGCCAGCTCCACGCCCGCGACCA
>JBEVNN010000039.1:0-3172 GCA_040508095.1 Gaiellaceae bacterium | reverse complement strand
GGGGGCCGCCGCCGTCCAGGGGAGAGGAGGAGCTTGGGGATGCTCCGCCCGGTTCGTGACGATCCGGTCGATTCCTGCGGATCCCTGCCCCGGCGCCTTAGGACGGACACACGGGCAAAGCCCGCACGTCCTCTAGGGCCGGTGCCGCAAGCGGCGCCTTAGGCGCTAGCCCCGCTCGATCGGCACGTCCACGAGGTTGCCCCACTCCGTCCACGAACCGTCGTAGTTGTCGACGTGCTCGTAGCCCAGCAGCTCGCGGAGGACGAAACACGTGTGGGCGCTGCGCTCGCCGATGCGGCAGTAGGCGGTCACCTGCTTGCCCGCCGTGATGCCCTCCGACTCGTAGAGCTCCAACAGCTCCTCCCGCGGCCGGAAGGTGCCGTCGTCGCGCACCGCCTGCGACCACGGAATCGACACGGCCGTCGGGATGTGCCCGGCCCGCTGCGCGCCTTCCTGCTCGTAGCCCGGCGGCGCGACGAGGTCGCCCGCGTACTCCTTGTGGGCTGCGGACGTCGACCAGCGCCTTCTCGGATGCGCCGATGCCCTCCAGGACGGCGCCGCGGTAGGCGCGCAGCGCTTCGTTGCGCTCGCTCGCCCGTTACTCGGCACGCTCCGGCGACGGCACGCCGGTCGTGAGCTCGCGTCGCTCGTCGAGCCATTTCTGACGCCCACCGTCGAGGACGCGCACGTCCTCGTGCCCGTAGACCTTCAGGTACCAGTAGGCGAACGCCGCGAACCAGTTGTTCTTGTCGCCGTAGAGCACGACCGTGCTCGCGTTGGAGATGCCGAGCCGGCCCATCAGCCGCTCGAAGGCCTCTCTGTCGACGAGGTCGCGCTCGAGCGGGTCCTGCAGGTCGTCGCGCCAGTGAAGCTTGACCGCGCCGACGATGTGCCCGCCCTCGTACAGGTCCGGGTCCTCGTCGACCTCGGCCACGACCACGGACGCATCGTTCAGGTGCTCGGCGAGCCACGACGAGGACGTCCTTCGCGTACTCAGCCATGCGAGAGGAGCTTGTCGCGCACGGCTGCGCTCAGCTCCGCCTCGGAGACCGAGCCCTCGAACTTCGCCTTCACGTGACCGTCGGCGCCGACCAGGAAGACCCAGGGCTCCGTGCTGAGGCCCCACTGGCGCATCCAGCGGTTGTAGCCGCGCGCGGGGTTGTTGTTCGTGTAGGGCTCGACGTGGATGAAGCGCACGCCGTGGCGCTCGTAGCGGCGCCGCACCGCCTGGAGCACGTCGACGACCGGGCCGCAGGTGCGGCTGGTGCAGTATTTCGGCGTCGCAAAGGTGACGACGAACGGCTTGTGGGCGGCGAGCGAGTCGGCGATCGAGTAGCGCAGCAGCGGCAGGTCGGGAGGCCGGCTGGTCGTGATCTGCGCGGCCGGCGCAGTCGCAAGCGTCGGCGTCTGCGACCGCGGTGCCTTCGCTCCGACGGCGACGCTACTTACGCCTGCAGCGACGTCGAGCACGCCCAGGCCCTGGATGAGCGCGCGCGTCGGTTGCGCCACGAGCCAGTACCGCCCTGGCCGGGGGATCCTGACGTGCGCGACGTAGATCTTCGTCACGCCGCCGAAGGCAGGATCGGATTGACCGGGTATCCCGATGGGCTCGAGCGCCGCGGTCACCTGCTGGAAGGGCTTGTCGGAGCGGCTCTTCGCGACCCACACCTTCGCCGTCTTCCGGTTGACCGGCTTGCCGTCGTTGCGGATGACGAGGAACGGGTAGCGCACCTGTCCGGGCACGAACTGCGAGGCGCCGGCAGTGATCCCGACCGCCGGTCCGGGGCGGTCGACGAGCGACTTCAATGTCCCGTCGTCGGACGCGCGAGAACCGCCACAGCCGGCCGTGAGAGCCGCCGTCGCGAGAAGGACAGCAATGACGCGGCCCACGGGCCGAGTCTAGCTGGCGTAGGGCATTTTCCCCGATGGTTCTGGGCTAGTGAGAGGCCGCAGCTCTGAGCAGGAGCGCGTCGACCGCTCCGGCTACGTTCGGAGCCCCACGGACCCCCGCTCCGAACGCGCCGCAGGGTCCTAGTGCCCGTCGAACCAGCTGCCGGGATGGCCGAAGAAACAGCCGAGCCCGCGGGCGAAACCCTCGAGGTAGAAGGCCAGCATGGAGAGAGTGACCGTCAGGGAGATAAGGCGTGCTTTGTTCATCTTCACCTCCTTCCTCGGCTTAGAAGCGGACATCCTGTAGGGCTTCCGCGGCCTTGCGGTACAGCCGTGCTGCCGTGGCGTCCTCGCCCTGGCGGGCTGCGAGGTCGCCCTGTGCCATCCACGCGGCGGCGCGGTGGCTGATCGATTCGAGTTGCTCTGCGCTAGCCTCGGCGGTGCGCAGCATCTGCTGCGCCTCGTCGAGGCGTCCCTGCTCCATGAGCGCCCGGCCCAGCACCAGCTGGGTCGGAGCGATGTCGAGCAGGAAGTCTTCGCGGCCCTCGAGGAGATCGAGCGCGTGCCGCGCCTCCTCCTCGGCCGTCTCCACCTGGCCCGTGGCCAGGTGCACGTGCGCGAGTGACGAGACGACGTTCGCCGCCTCGGCGTCGCTGCCCTTGTCGAGCAGCACCCGGTACGCGTTCTTGAGGTCCTCGACCGCACGGTCGGGCTTGCCGAGCTGGAAGTTCAGGCCGCCGAGGTTGTTCAGCAGGCGGCCGACGTTCCGCTCGTCGTTGATCTGCTCGTAGTAGGCCTTCGCGCGCTCCGCGTAGCTGCGCGCGAGGACCCAGTGGCCCATCCGCTCTGCGACGAGCGAGGCCTGGAAGTAGACGTTCGCCATCGTGCGGTGGTCGTCCAGCGCCTGCGCCAGCTCGAGCGCGCGCTCGACGTCCTCGCGCGCGGCCTCGAAGTCGCGCTGCCGGCGGTAGCAGCGGGAGCGCCAGCCGAGGATGTCCCCGCGCAACAGGTCGCAGGGAAGCTGCGAGGCCTCCGCCAGCTTCAGCGCCTCGCTGAAGAGCGAGACGGCGGAGGCGATGCTGGAAAGGTGGTAGCGGCAGACGCCCATCCGGAAGAGCACCTGCGCGCGGTCGACGTCGGAGAAGCCGGGGCCCTCGGCGATCGTGCGGCAGCGCTCGAGCAGCTGCAGCGCCGGCCGCAGCTCACCCTGCTCCATCCGCGCCCAGGCCTCGGTCTGCAGCGCCCGGACCTCGAGCTCGACGGCACCCGTCGCGAGGACGGC
>JBEVNN010000294.1:0-2715 GCA_040508095.1 Gaiellaceae bacterium | reverse complement strand
GATCACCTCGTCGACGTAGCCGCGCTCGGCGGCGGCGAACGGGCTCGCGAACCGCTCGCGGTAGTCCTCGATCAGCTCCGAGCGCCGCGCGTCCGGGTCGTCCGCCTCCTCGAGTTCCTTGCGGAAGATGATGTTGACGGCGCCCTCCGGCCCCATCACCGCGACCTCCGCCGTCGGCCACGCGAAGTTGAAGTCCGCGCCGATGTGCTTCGAGCTCATGACGTCGTAGGCGCCGCCATACGCTTTCCTCGTGATCACCGCGAGCTTCGGCACGGTGGCCTCGGCGTACGCGTACAGCAGCTTCGCGCCGTGCCGGATGATTCCGCCCCACTCCTGCGCCGTGCCCGGCAGGAAGCCCGGGACGTCGACGAACGTCACCAGCGGAATGTTGTACGCGTCGCAGGTGCGGACGAACCGGGCGCCCTTCACCGAGGAGTCGATGTCGAGCACGCCCGCGAGAGCTCGCGGCTGGTTGCCGACGACGCCGATCGAGTGCCCGTTCAGCCGCGCGAACCCGCAGACGAGGTTCTCGGCCCAGCGCTCGTGCACCTCGAGGAACTCGCCGTCATCGACGACACGCCGGATCACGTCCTTCATGTCGTACGGCTTCGCCGGGTCGTCCGGGATCAGCGTGTCGAGGCCCTCGTCCTCGCGGCCGGCAGGGTCCGCGGGCTCGCCGTACGGCGGCGGGTCGACGTTGTTCTGCGGTAGGAACGACAGCAGGTAGCGCGCGTCCTCGAGGCACGCCTCTTCGTCCGGGCTGATGAAGTGCGCCACGCCGGACTTGGCCGCGTGCGTAACCGCGCCGCCAAGCTCTTCGAAACTGACCTCCTCGCCCGTCACCGTCTTCACCACGTCAGGGCCGGTGATGAACATGTACGAGCTGCCCTCGACCATCAGGACGAAGTCGGTGATCGCCGGCGAGTAGACCGCCCCGCCGGCGCACGGGCCCATGATCAGGCTGATCTGCGGGATGACGCCGGAGCACTGCACGTTGCGCCAGAAGATCTCCGCGTAGCCCGCAAGCGAGACGACTCCCTCCTGGATACGCGCTCCGCCCGAGTCGTTGATTCCGATGACCGGGCAGCCGAACTTCGCCGCCAGGTCCATCACCTTGCAGATCTTCTCGGCGAAGACCTCCGAGAGGCTGCCGCCGAAGACCGTGAAGTCCTGCGAGAAGACGAAGACGCGCCGCCCGAAGATCGTGCCGTAGCCGGTGACGACGGCGTCGCCGTACGGCCGCCTCTCGCGCATGCCGAACTCCGCCTCGCGGTGCCGCACGAAGCGGTCTAGCTCGACGAAGGACCCGGGGTCGAGCAGCTTCTCCGCGCGCTCGCGGGCCAGCAGCTTCCCCTGGGAACGCTGCCGCTCGACCGCGCGCTCGCTGCCCGCGTGCTGCGCCTGGTCGCGGAGTTCCTGGAGGCGCTGGAGCTTCTCGCTGGTCGAGTCCGTCTCGGCGGCCACGGCGCGAGCGTATCGCGATCCCTCGCCCTCTGAAATGTGCGGTCCGTCTCAAGCACACGCGGCTCCAGGCCGATAACAAAGGCGATGAGCGCTACGGCCGCGCCGGCCGTCGACCGCCAGGCGCACACTCGCCGGCGTCGGCATGCCCAGCCACCTGTGAGCAGGCGGTCCGCCGTCCAGCTTCTGGTCGGCGTCCTGATCGTGGGCGCGATCCCGATCATCTCGACCGTCCGGATCCTGCAGGCCAACGCCGTCCGCAGCGCGCAGGCACACGCGGACGCGACGCTCCGGGTCGAGCTGCAGAGCGGCCTGCGCGAGTTGGGCCGCCTCGGCGACAGCGCGGCCGCACGGGTAGACGAGGTCGCGCGCTCGCCGTCCGTCCAGAGGGCGGTGGTCGCGCGCGACCCGAGCACGCTGAGGCGGTTCGCGTCCGCTCACCCGGGAGTGGCGTTCTACCTCCGCACGAGGCTCGTCGCCGGCCGCGTCGCACCCAATTCGCTTTCCCGGTCGGTGTGGCTGACCATCGACGGCAGGCGCGTCGCGCGAATCGTCTCGAGCGTCCCCCTCGCCCCCGCGCTCGCTCGCCGGCTCACCCGCGACGCCCCGCGCGGCCTCAGCGACCGTCTCGTCCTCAGCAGGCACGGACACGTGATCGGCGGACGGAAGCTCGTGGTCAACGGGCGAACCTTCACGCTCGGCGCAACCGCGTTCCGCGGGCTGCCCGGCCTCGTCCCCGACTCCGGCGGCGTGCGGCTGGTCGCCCTGCGCCCGGAGGAGACGATCGATCGACAGGTACGACCGTACGTCGAGCGCATCCGCTACGCGGGCTTTGGCTCGTTCGCGCTCCTGATCATGGTCGCCTTCCTGTTTGCGGGCCCGGTCCTGCGCGTGCTCGGCGACTTCCGCCGGGTCGCCTCGCAGGCGGCCGTCGACAGCCTGACCGGCCTCGCGAACCGGCGCACCCTCGACGAGGAGCTCGCGCTCGAGTGGCGCCGCGCCGACCGCGTCGGCGACTCGCTCGCGTTCGTGCTGCTGGACCTGGACGACTTCAAGGCCGTCAACGACAGCCACGGCCACCAGGCGGGCGACGCCGTTCTGCGGGCGGTGGGCGAGATTCTCGGCGCAGGGGTCCGGCACGTCGACCTCGCGGGACGCTATGGCGGCGAGGAGTTCGCGCTGATCCTGCCCGAGACCGACCTTCCCGGCGCGCTCAAGCTGGCCGAGCGGATCCGCATCAGGCTCCAGACGACC
>JBEVNN010000017.1:0-3049 GCA_040508095.1 Gaiellaceae bacterium | reverse complement strand
GACAACGCGCTCGTCAAAGCGGCAGGGCTGATCGAGCGGCTCGCCGCGTACCAGCCGGAGCTCCAACTCGGGCCCGAGACCACGGCGATGATCGAGACCGTCGCCGGGCAGCCACTCACGGCGCACGAGGCGCTGGAGCTCGCCCGCGGGGCCGACGCGGCCGCCGCGGAGCTCCTGGAGCCGCTGCTTTCGCTCACGCTGTCGCCGACGATCATCAGCGCCTCCGAGCGGCGGAACGTGATCCCGCACCGCTGCGAGGTCGATGTCGACTGCCGCCTGCTTCCCGGCCAGACCCAGGCGGACGTCGAGCCCGTCCTCCGCGAGGTGCTGGGCGAGGGCGACTACGACCTCGATTGGATCGAGGGCCGCGGCGGAACGCGCAGCGAGCTCGGAACCCCGCTTTGGGACGCGATCGAGAGCTTCGTCGCGAAGGTCGAGCCCGAGGCGACGGTTCTGCCGGTCTGCGTGGCCGGGTTCACGGACAGCCACTGGGTACGCGACGCGTTCGGCACCGTCGCGTACGGCTTCTTCCCGATGAAGGCGATGGACCCGCAGCTGGCCTCGCGGTTGATCCACTCCACCGACGAGCGCATCGCGATCGACGACCTCGAGCTCGCGGTCGACTGCTTCCGTCACGCCGCCGTCGAGGTGACGGGCGGAAGCTAGGCTCTCCGCGATGGAGGACAAGATCCGCCTCGGCGGGATGGCGCTCGTCAACGGTGTGCTCGTGCACGGGCCGCATTCGTGGGCCTGCGCCGTCCGTACGGCTGACGGCGAGTTGAAGGTCGAGGCCGAGTACAAGCGCTTCCGCGCGGCGGAAGTCACCAACCCGCTGCTACGTGGGCCGGCCCGCATCGCGGAGGTCTTCTCGCTCTTGCCACAGGTTCGCCGCCGGCTGCCCGAGGCGAGGCTGCCGTTCCAGCGGCCGCAGGTGCTCGCGGCGATGGCCGGCACGGCGGTCGCGGTGAAGGCGGTCAAGGAGTCGCCGCGCCTGACCCCGCTGGCGCGGGAGCTCCTCGGCGGAGTGCTCTCGCTGGCCCCGGCCGCGCTCGCGGTGCGCAGCCACGATCTCGCCGCGTACCACGGGGCCGAGCACATCTCGATCGGAACCTACGAGCACGACGAGCCGCGGGCGCGCGAGCACGAGCGCTGCGGTTCGCACCTGATCGGCCCGCTGGTGGCGACCTCGGCGATCGGCGCGACGCTGGCGTCGAAGGCGCCGCGGCACCTGCGCGGCCCTGCACGGCTGGCAGCGCAGCTCGGCGCGCTCGCGGCCTCGACGGAGATCTTCGGCTGGATGACCCGCAATCCCGAGAACCCGCTCTCGCGTGCGCTGGCCTGGCCCGGCCACGAGCTCCAGCATCGGCTCGCGACCGCCGAACCCACGCCCGAGCAGCTCGAGGTCGCCGAGGCCGCCCTGGCCGCCTGCCTCGAGCTCGAGCGGGAAGCAGATGCAGCAGCGGACGGTCACTAGGCGCCTTCCGCCCGAGATCTTCGACCTTCCGGTGGAGAAGATGCGGGAGGGCTACTACACGGACGCCTACTTCAACCACACGCGCCAGGTGCTGCTGCGCGACGGGCGGCACCCGCGGGTCGTGATGCAGGTGTTCCAGAAGCGCCACTCGTTCCTCGGCGGGATCGACGAGGCGATCGCGGTGCTCAAGCTGTGCGCGGAGGACTGGGAGGACCTGACCGTCCACGCGCTGTACGACGGCGACCAGATCACGCCGTACGAGCCCGTGCTCCGGATCGAGGGCGACTACACCGGCTTCGCCCACCTGGAGACGGTGTACCTCGGCGTCCTGGGCCGGCGGACGCTGATCACCTCGAACGTCGTACAGGTGCTCCAGGCCGCGAACAGGAAGCCGATCATCTTCATGCCGGCACGCCACGACCACCATCGCGTGCAGACGGGCGACGGCTACGCCGCGTACATCGCCGGCAAGGTCGTCGGCGCCGAGATCGGCGTCACCTCCGACGCCCAGGCGTCGTGGTGGGGCGGTCGCGGGATCGGCACGGTGCCGCACGCGCTGATCGCGTCCTACGGCGGCAACACCGTGCTCGCGGCGACGAAGTTCATCGAGAACATCGACTCCGACATCAACGTCACCGTGCTCGTCGACTTCGAGAACGACTCCGTCGGCACCGCACTCGAGGTTGCCCGGGCGCTCGGGCCGCAGCTCTGGGGTGTCCGGCTCGACACCTCCGGCCAGCTCGTCGACCGCTCGCTGTGGGGCGAGATGGGCGACTTCGACCCGCGCGGCGTGAACGAGCAGCTGGTGCGCAAAGTGCGGGACGCGCTCGACCGCGACGGCTTCGAACACGTGAAGATCGTCGTCTCGGGCGGCTTCACCGCCGAACGGATCCGCGCCTTCGAGGAGAGCGGCGTGCCCGTCGACTCCTACGGCGTCGGCTCAGCGCTGATCCGCGGCGAGAACGACTTCACGGCCGACATCGTGATGACCGACGGAAGGCCGTCGGCGAAGGTCGGCCGCCGCTACCGCGAGAACACGCGGCTCGAGCTCGTCGAGTGACGCTGCGGGTCCGCCCGGTGACGGCCGAGCGCTGGCTGATCATCGGCTGGCCGGCGCCGCCATCCCGGGCCAGCTCTCGATCGGATCGGTCGAGCGAACGATGTGCATGCCCGCCGCCGCGAAGCGCGCGAAGGCCACGTCCGCCTCGTCGGTGTAGTCGGCGACTCCCGGGACGACCACGGGCGACATGCAGTCCTCGAGCAGATAGACCTTGTACGCGAGCTCTCGTTCGCTGAGCGCCGGCGAGCGCAGGAGATCGTCGATCGTCCACGCGACGCAGTGGCTCTTGGCCTGACCGGCGATCACGACGGCGTCGAACCCGAGCAGCTTCTCCACGAGCTCCACGTTCTGCTCCCCGAGCCGGTCGCCGTCAGGCCCCTCGGTCACCTCGGGGCCGAACACGGAGTAGTGCTCGGTCAGCGGGAGGGTTCCCTTCACCCGTACGTCCGGCTGCGAGCTGCGCGCGACCGTGTGGAAGAAGATCGCCTCCTCGACCGCGGGCACGAGCGCGTGCC
>JBEVNN010000270.1:0-5686 GCA_040508095.1 Gaiellaceae bacterium | reverse complement strand
TCCGGGTGTTCGGCCTAGCCGCCCAGGCCGCCGAAGACGGCGAACGGGTTTTGGGGAGTGACCTCCCACACGACCTCGCCGCCAGGCTCGGCGTCGCCGTGCACTCGCTTCGCGAGGGCGAGGGCCTCCTCCTCGGAGCCGGCGCCGACGATCAGGTAGCGCCAGCGCCGCGCGACGTCGAAGCCCTCGCGCTCGAGCTCGTCGGCCAGCTTGTCGGCTTCCTCGTGGGACGGCAGCTCGACCCGCACTTCCCAGGGCGCGTGGCCATGCTCGATGACCTCTTCCTCCCAGGTTTCCGACGGCGGCTCGCCCGACCAGCGCTCCTCCTCGGGCAGCCAGTGCTCGGTGATCGTCTCCGCCTCGATCCCCTCGTCCTGCAGCTCCGCCTCGACGATCTTGCGGGTCTGGTCGGCCTGCGCCGCCGCGTCGACGTAGACGAACACGGTGTCCTCGTCGTTCGAGACTGCGAGCCGGTGGCCCTGGAGCTCCTTCGCTAGGCGCTGGGCTTCGTCCGAGCCGAGGTCGAGGCCGAGCCGGCCGAGCAGGGTGTCGGCGTGGACGGCCTCGCCCAGTTCGATCCGGATTCGCCAGTCGTCGCTCATCGCGTAGGCGCTCCCGCTCCGATCTCGGCGAGGGGGCGCCCGCACATCCTCTCCGAAATGCCCGTCTGGTCGAGGTGCTTGGTGATCCCGCCGAGCCAGAAGGGCCAGCCGGCACCCAGCAGCAACGCCGTGTCGACGTCCTTAGCCTCGGCGACGACGCCCTCCTCGAGCAGGTGGCGGACCTCGTCCGCGAGCGCCTCGAGCGCGCTCTCGAGGATCTCGTCCTGTGTGCGCGGGTCGTGAGCGGCTACGGCGATCTCGTCGCTGCCCTCGGCGTAGTTGGCGAGCGTTCGTGAAAGCGGGAAGCGGTCGGGGTAGGCCTCGTGGAGCGTCTCGAGCACGTGGTTCGCGACGCGCGGGCCGACCATCTGCAGCAGCACGGACGGCGCCATCGGCAGGCCGAGGCGCAGGATCGCTTCGTCCGCCTCGTCGGGATCGGTGCCGTGCTCGATCGCGTCGAGGACGACGCTCATCAGGCGCGTGAGGACGCGGTTGACGACGAACGCGGGCGCGTCGGCCACGAGCACCGGGCGCTTGCGCAGCTGCTCGGCGAAGGCCCAGGCGGTGGCGAGCGTCTCGTCGTCGGTGTCGGGAGTGCGCACGAGCTCGACCAGCGGCAGCACGGCGACCGGGTTGAAGAAGTGGATCCCGACGTCGGCACCCATCTCCGCGACGGAAAGGCTGGAGGTGTTCGTCGCGAGGACGCACTCCGGTTTCACGTGCTCCCGCAGCTCCGCAAAGACCCGCTGCTTGACCTCGAGCTCCTCGAAGACCGCTTCGAGGACGAGGTCGCAGTCGTCGAAGTCGTCGTAGCTCGTGGAGGTGGAGACGAGCGAGGAGAGGAAGCGCGCCTTGCCTTCGTCGTAGCGGCCCTTCGCGACCTGCTCGGCGAGCGCTTCGTCGATCGTCTCCCGCGCCGAGGCGAGGGCCTCCTCGCTCACGTCGCGGATGGCCACGGGGAGCTCGAGCCTGCGCAGGAAGAGCGCCGCGAGCTGGGCGGCCATCAGGCCTGCGCCGACGAGCCCTACCTGCTTGATCGGGCGCGGAGTTGCGTGCGGCTTCCCCGGCGGCCGCTTCGCACGGCGGTCGACCAGGTCGAACGCGTAAAGCGACGCTTGCGCCTGCCGGCCAGGCAGGAGCTCACCGACAGCCTCCTCCTCGGCGGCGTAGCCCTCTTCGAGCGACCAGCCGGTAAGCGCGCCTTCGATCAGGTCGAGCGCCTTGTAGGGCGCTGGCGCGGCTCCGTGAACCTGTCCGTCGAGCCTTCCGCGCGCCTTCCGTATCACTTCCGGCGCAGAGTGACTGTCACTGCGACTGTCACTGTGACTGTCACCGTTCGCTGCGAGCTCGAGGGCGAACGCGATCGACTCGTCCAGGAACTCGGCCGGTTCCAGCAAGCGATCCGCGAAGCCGAGCTCGAACGCTTCCGGCCCGGTCAGCATGCGGTTCTGCCGCATGGGGTTCGCGACGACGAACTTCACGGCCGTCTCCACGCCGACTAGGCGCGGCACGAGTTGCGTCCCTCCCCAGGCGGGGACGATGCCGAGGAAGCACTCCGGGCAGGCGAAGTGCCGCACCGCGGTCGAGATCGTGCGCGCGTCGCAGTGCAGCGCGATCTCGACGCCCCCGCCCAGGCACGCGCCGTTGACCGCGGCGACGGTCGGGAACGACAGCGCGCGAATCCGGCCGAAGAGCTCGTGTCCCGCGCGGCTCCCTTCGATCGCGAGCTCGCGCGTCGCGTTGGGGAACTCCGTGATGTCGGCACCGGCCGCGAACACGAACGGCTTGCCGGTCAGCACGAGCGCCATCCAATTGCCCTCCTCGAGCTCCGGCAGCAGCCGCTCCAGCGACTCGAGCGCGGCACGGCCGAAGAAGGTCGGCTTCGTGTAGTCCTCGCCGTTGTCGGTCGTCACGAGCGCGACGCGACCGGCGTCGCGCTCGACCGCCGCGAGCTTGAACTCAGTGTCCGGCAGCGACGTTCTCCCAGATCAGCGCGGCGCCCATGCCCATCCCGACGCAGAGCGCGGTGAGCCCGTAGCGCACGTCTGGGCGCTCGCGGAAGCCGTACTCGAGCTGCGCCAGCAGCCGGACGCCGGTCGCGGCGAGCGGGTGACCGCACGCGATCGCGCCGCCGTACGGGTTCAGGCGCTCGTCCTCCGGATCGACGCCGAGCCCGTCGCACCAGCTGAGCACCTGGACCGCGAAGGGCTCGTTCAGCTCGAAGAGGCCAAGATCGTCGAGCCGGAGCCCCGCTCGCTCGAGCGCCTTCCGCGTCGCCGGCACCGGCCCGAGCCCCATCAGCTCGGGCTCCACGCCTGCGAAGGCATACGAGACGAGGCGCATTCGCGGCTCCAGCGAATGCTCGCGCGCGCCCTCGTCCGAGCAGAGCAGGGACACCGTCGCGCCGTCGGTGAGCCCGGCGGAGTTCCCGGCGGTCACGCGGCCGCCGGCGCGGAAGGGCGTCGGCAGCGTCGCCAACGCCTCCATGCTCGTGTCGGGGCGGAGGAACTCGTCGCGGTCGGCCATCCGCCAGCCGTCGTCGGTGAAGACCGACATCGGCACGACCGTCGCGCGCATCAAGCCGTTCTCCCAGGCCGCCGTGGCGCGCTGCTGCGATCGCACGGCGTACGCGTCGGCCGCCTCCTTCGTCAGCTGCGGGAAGCGGTCGTGCAGGTTCTCGGCCGTCGCGCCCATGGTCACCGCAGAGGTGTCGACGAGCCGCTCCGCGACGAACCGCGGGTTGAAGTCGACGTCGTCACCCATCGGGGGGTGGCCCATGTGCTCGACCCCGCCCGCGAGCACGACGTCCGCCGCGCCCATCGCGATCTCGCCTGCGCCCGCGGTCACCGCGGTGAGTGCGCCGGCGCACATGCGGTCGACGGCGAAGCCGGGCACCGTCTGCGGCAGCCCGGCCAGGAGCGTGACGTCGCGGCCGAGCGTGAGCCCCTGGTCGCCGACCTGCGCGGTCGCCGCCATGACCACGTCGTCGATCCGCTTGGGCGGCAGCGTCGGGTTGCGCCGCAGCAGCTCGCGCACCACCTTGACGCCCATGTCGTCGGCGCGGGTGCGCCAGAAGACGCCCTTCGGTCCGGCCCGCCCGAACGGCGTACGGACGCCGTCGACGTAGAAGACCTCGCGCAGCTCCCGCACGCCGAAGACCCTAGTCAATCGCACGGTCCCGCCACACTCCCGTGACGGACACGTGCGCCTGCGCTCGATACGATCGCCCCGGGGAGGAGGTTGGGTGTGCCTGAAGCAGATGGCCCGTGCGAGCCCCGCGGCGACGAGGGCTGGGCGGCGCACCTCGGGCGCGAGGAGGCCCGCTACCGCGACGGCGAGGCGCGGCTTCCGGACGCACGGGACGCCGACACACGACAGCGCCAGCTCACACGGCTCGGCAACGCTGCCGGTGGAGCCGGGCTCGCGCTTCTGATGCTCGGCCGCGCGGACGAGGCGAACACGTGGTTCCACCGCGCCGCCGACCGTTATCGCATGAGCTTTCCCGATGCGCCACCGGGGAGCTGGGGTCGCCCGATCGGCGCTATGAAGTCGCTCGTCCTCGCCGGCGACTGGCCGGCGGCCGAGGACGCGGCGCGCTGGGCGCTGGAGACCGGCGCTCCCGACGCCGAAGGCCCGATCGGTCGCTACGCGGCGGCCCTCGCGCTGCTCGTGCTCGGCGACGACGAAGAGGCACGTGTCCACGCCAACGCGGTTCGCACGGGCGACGACTTCCCCGAGGCCGTCGGCGACGCGCTCGCGTACCTCGCCGCGCAGGACGTCGTGGGCTACGCCGAGGCCGTCGAGGAGGTACTCGAGTCCTTCGAGACTCGCGAGGAGTACCTCGAGGATCTGCCGGTCGCCGACACGGTGCTGGTCATGCAGGCTCTCGCCCGCCGTCGGGCGATCGCGGCCGAGCTCAGCTCGCCGCTGCTGCCAGCGGCTTAGCTCTCGAGGTCGACGGTGGAGGGCGGGTGGAGCACCGTCGTGATCACGAGCGGCGGGAGCGACGGATCCTCCGCCACGCGCGCGTGCTCGACGAGCTCCTGGATCAGCTCCACCGCTTGCTCAGGCGTGACTCGCGCGGTCACCTGCGCCGAGCGGAACGCTCCGGTGGCGCCGTGCTCGGCCCAGCCGCGCTGCACCTCGTCCAGCATCGCCGCCCGCAGGTCGCTCGTCGCGTCGGACTTGAGGAGCGCGGGTGCGACTCGCACGGTGCGCGCGACGGCCCGGTACGGCTTCTCGCGGCCCTGGCCTCCCTCGGCCAGCTCGATCAACCCCGCTCGTAGCAGCATCCGCACATGGAAGTGCAGGTGCCCAGGATCCACGCCGAGGCGATTTGCCAGCTCGCGGTTGGTCAGGTGCTCCCCGTCTCCGGCGCCCAGCGTCTCGAGCACACGTAGGCGCAGCGGATGCCCCAGCGCTTTGAGCTGTTCCGGCTGGTCGAGGGTGAGTACGTCCAGAATTGGCTTGGGTTCGGTGGCGGCCATGAGCGGGGTATAACACCGCCCCCCGCGTGGTGTCTAGCGTGACAAACGCGCTGCGGCGGCCGTGTCCGCGACCAGCCGCGTGTCTCCCGCGGTTGAGCGGACGAGGCTCGCAGGCGTCGAGGGGTCGGGCGGCCTGGAAAAGGCCCGCTCGACGGCCTCCGCCTTCTCGTCGCCGGACACGACGAACACGACCTTTGGCGCCGAGCACAGCACCGGCAGCGTCAGTGTCACGCGGTCGACGAACGGCTCGAGCGTCGCCTCCGCCGGGATTGCGCGCCGCTCTCGTTCGTCCAGCGTCGGCTGGTTCGGGAAGAGCGAAGCCGTATGCCCGTCCGGGCCGATCCCGAGCAGCACGAGCTCGAGCGACACCCCGCGCAACAGCTCGTCGTACTCCTGCGCCGCCTCCTCGGGTCCGAGCTCGCCATTGATGCGCTGCACCTCGCGTGGAATGGCCTCGAGCCGCTCGAGGAGCGTCTCGCGCGCGAGCCGGTAGTTGGAGCGCTCGTCCTCGGGCGGCACGCAGCGCTCGTCGCCCCACCACACCGAGGCCGTGCTCCAGTCGGGCTCACGCTCGGCCGCCAGCTCGTACGCCCGTCC
>JBEVNN010000239.1:0-14070 GCA_040508095.1 Gaiellaceae bacterium | reverse complement strand
CTCGGTGCGGACGCTGACTGGCTCGACCGGCTCGACCCGCGCAAGCCGCCGGAGGACACCCGCAGCCTCGAGGAGCTGCAGGCGGAGCTCGACTCGCTGGTCGGGCTCGAGACGGTGAAGGACCAGGTGCGCGCGCTCGTCGCGTTCCTGCAGGTGCAGGGCCAGCGGCTCGAGCGCGGGTTGCCGGAGGTCGCCACGTCGCAGCACCTCGTCTTCCTCGGCAACCCCGGGACAGGGAAGACGACGATCGCGCGGCTCCTGGCGCACATGTATCGAGCGATGGGGCTCCTGAAGCGCGGCCACCTGGTCGAGGTCGACCGCGCAGGGCTCGTCGGGGAGTTCGTCGGCATGACCGCGATCAAGACCGACCGCGCGATCCGCAAGGCGCTCGACGGCGTCCTCTTCATCGACGAGGCCTATGCGCTCGCGCGGCCCGGCCACTATCGCGGCGCCGACTTCGGCGCAGAGGCGATCGAGACCCTGTTGAAGCGGATGGAGGACTACCGCCACCGCCTGATCGTCATCGTCGCCGGGTACCCGCGGCTGATGCACGACTTCCTCGACTCGAACCCGGGCCTGCGCTCGCGCTTCGCGCGCGAGATCACCTTCCCGGACTACTCGACCGACGAGCTCGTTGCGATCACCGAGCGCTTCGCCGGCCAGAACGAGTACCGCGTGACCGAGCCGGCGCAGACCGAGCTGCGGCGCATCTTCGACCGCGCGCAGCGCGGCGAGGGCTTCGGTAACGCGCGCTACGCGCGGACGATCTTCGAACAGGCGCTGAACGCCCAGGCCCTGCGCCTCGCCGCGGGAGAAGGGCTCGAAGGCATCCCGGCCGAGGATCTGATCAGCCTCGTCGACACCGACTTCGCCGCCGCCGCGCAGGTGCTCGGCAACGGCGGCGAGTTCCCGCGCCGCAGCTGGTGGCGACGCGCCTCGTAGACCCTGGACGGATCGGCGGAACACGGCTCGCTCTCGGGGTGCGATGCTCGTTCCGAGACAGGGACGCAGGGAGCGTTCGTAGCCGAAGGCTACGGGCGCGACTGAGGACGCAGCCTCGGGGCGAGCAGCGCGGCCCGAGGGCACCGACGTGTTCCGTCGACCCGTCCTAACGAGAAGGTGCCGGGGAAGGGATTCGAACCCTTACGTCCCCGCTGGGGACACCTGATTTTAAGTCAGGCGCGTATGACCAATTTCGCCACCCCGGCGCGGCGAAGGATAGTCGCGAGCCGCGAAACGACTAGGTATTCGGCGGGAACTTGTACGACCGCGGGATCTGCTTCGGCGGGGTGCCGATCACGAACGCGATCTCCTGGTGCGAGTCCAGCTCGAGCCTCGCGGGGTCGCCGGTGTACGGCTGGCCGTTGACGTAGACCACCCACGGCGTCACCTGACGGCAGTAGCCGCCGACGCAGTCCCCGTTCAGCCGCACGCCCCAGACCCCGAAGAACTGGCCGAGCGTGAAGTGCTGTTCCGTCGGCGACTCGAGGTGCATGATCCCGCTCGCGTCGTGCGTGTGCAGCTCGGTGAGGAATTGGCCGTCGTAGATGCCGATGTTCGCGGGAACGGGCATCGGCTTCCCGTTCACGAAGATGTCGAGGTGCTGGTGGATGTGCAGGACTTCGCCCTCGGCCGAGAGGGCGTGCACGCCCACTGCATCGAGACGGTCAGGCAGCGTGTCGAGCCCCGGATTCCACGGAGCAGGTCCCGTCTGCAGGCCGACGAGGTTCGTCGGCTGCGCAGCTCCGACCGCCGGCGCGCCGTTGTCGTTGCCGCCTCCGCGCGCGACCACGACCGCGACGACCGCCGCCGCCACTGCGGCGACCGCAACCAGGGCCAGCAGAGCAGCCCACGGGCCGCCCGGGAGCGAGCGCTGACGCCTGGGATCCTTGCGCTGCTGGGGCGCCTGGACCTTGCGCGGAGGGGCCGGAGTGCGGGACTTTTTCGCCACGGGCGGGCGATGGTAGCAACGCGCTTGACTCGCCTTCTATGACGCGTTAGGGTCGTCCCGTCAGATCCGGAAGGCCGCAAGGTTTTCCGGATCTGGCGTTTTTTGTTGCCGTTACGCGATACTCCTATCCGCAGGCCAACGGCAAGGAGGCAACGCATGAGTTTCCTCGACAAGATCTTCGGCCGGGGCAAGAAGGCCGCGGGTGACGCCACCGGCGACGACTCGATGAAGCGCGAAGGCATGCACCAGGAGGCAGAGAGCATGGCGACCGAGCGCGCAGAGGACGCCGAGGGAGTCGCGCAGGAAGAGCGCAACCGAGCCGCAGAGCACCACGCAGAACGCAACGACACGCCCTGAGCACGGGCTGATCCAGGGTTCTCGAGGGCGGCGCGAGCCGCCCTCGTTCGTGCTGTCCGACGCCATCTCTACCGTTCGTCGGCTCCATGGTCGTCGTCCTGACACTCGTGCTCCTGCTCGCCGGCTGCGGCGCGCTCGCGCTGTGGCTGAGCCGACGCCTGGCAGACCAGAGCGCCCAGACGGCGCAGGTGCTCGACCAGCTCATGGCGACGCGCAACACGGAGGTCGACGGCCGCCTCCAGGCCATCACGGCCACGATGGACCGGCGCCTCGGCGAGCTCGACACGAAGGTCGACCGCCGGATGGAGCATGCGGCAAAACAGACCAACGCGATCCACCGGCAGCTCGGCGAGGTCGGTCAGGCGACGGTGCAGATGGCCGAGCAGGCGAAGGAGCTCAGCCAGCTGCAGCAGATTCTCCGCCCGCCGAAGGCGCGCGGCGGTTTCGGCGAGCTTCTCCTCGAGAACCTGCTGCGCGACCGGCTACCTCCGACCGCGTTCGAGCTCCAGTACGGCTTCGCCGGCGGCGAGCGCGTGGATGCCGCGATCAAGGTCGACCGCATCGTCCCCATCGACTCCAAGTTCCCGCTCGACAACTTCGAGCGGATGACCGCGGCCGAGAACGACATCGAGCGGCAGCAGTTCGAGAAGCTCTTCGCACGCGACGTGAAGAGTCACGTCGACGCGATCGCGTCGAAGTACATCCGGCCGGACGAAGGGACGTACGACTTCGCGTTCATGTACCTCCCCTCGGAGGCGATCTACTACGAGCTCGTCTGTGGGCGCACCGGCGCGCTGCTCGCCTACGCGAACGAGAAGCGCGTCCTGCCCGTGTCGCCCACGACACTGACGGCGTACCTGCAGGTGATCGTGCTCGGCCTGAAGGGGCTCCAGATCGAGCAGCACGCGCATGAGGTCATGGCGTACTGCGCACAGCTGCAGAAGGAGTTCGGGAAGTTCAAGGACGACTTCGAGCTCGTCGGCACGCACCTCGATCGCGCGCAGAAGAAGTTCCTCGAATCCGAGAAGCACCTCGGGAAGTTCGAGACGAAGCTCGAGCAGGCGTCCGACTCGCAGCCCGAGCCGGTCGAGCCGGCCGAGGCACGCGAGCTGCCGCGCGCTGTCGACGCCGCCTAGCGGCTAGAAACGGAGCAGGGCGCCGACGCCCTCGACGGGGTCGAGGTCCTGGTGCTGCGTCAGGGCCCAGACCGTTCCGCCGTGCGCCAGCGTCTGGCGGACGGCGAGGTCGAGCCCGTCGCGGCGCTGCTCCATCGCCGTGCCGTCGAGCGGGCAGGCGCCCCCGTCGGCGTTGACGCGCCCGCAAGCGGGGCACTCCCAGGCCGGCCGCTCGACGCCGTCCTGGAAGAGCAGCAGCTCGACGCGTCCGTCCGACGCGGCTTCGAGGGTCGGGCCCCAGCCGGAGGCGGCGCGGCCGTTGCGCCCGGCCTCCTCGCGCCAGCGCTCGACAGCCTTGTTCTCCTGCTCGCCCCGCCAGCGCTCGAGCAGCGGCTGCACATCCGCGAGCAGCTCCGCGGCCGTCGCGTGCGCTTCGGCGGTCGTCCAGCCGATCACCGCCTTCTTCACCTCGTGCGAAAGCGCGGTCTCGAACTCGGCCCGGGTCTCCTCGCTCGCGACCACGATCACCCGCGGGCCGCGCAGCCGCCGCAGCTGCCGGTCGACGAGCTCGGCAACCTCCTTCAGGTGGTCGTGGACGAGCTTGTCGATGTGCCGCTGGAACCGCGCCTGCGACCAGCCGCCCTGGTCGTGCCGGCCGGGCGCGTCGTCGAACTGGTCGACGAGCTCCTCGAGCTTCCCGCCCCGCAGGCGGAACAGGTCGCCGCGCTCGCGCCCGACGAACACGACGAGCGCGCCCTCGCCCCGGCCGACGAGCGAGACCAGCGGGGCAAGCGAGAGCGCGTTACCGACCTTGACGACGTCGGGCACACGCGAGCTCAGCGGCAGCGGCTGCCAGAGGTTGTCGAGCGACGCGCAGAAGACCGCCAGCCCTCGCGCCCCATCGCGGTCGAAGTCCTGTTCGAAGAACGACCGCAGGCGCTGCACGTCGCTGCGCAGGCCTTCCTTCTGCTCGTGGTCGAGCTCGGGCCGCCGCGCCGCCTCGGAGCGCTCGATCTCGTCGATCAGCGCGTTCACGCGAGTCGTCAGGTCGGCCGCCGTCGGCGTCGCGCTGGGGTCGAGGTCGAGGTAGAGACTGATCGCGCAGCCATTCTGCGCCCGAAAGCCCGCGAGATCGCGGAGACCGTCCCACGTCACTGTCGAAGCCATGGAAAGTCCCTTCTCGGAAGGCGGCGATTCTATGCGATACAGGCGGAGCCTCAACGGCCCCGCCTGTATCTCTAGCAGCAGCAACTGGTTTACGGCCGACCGCATAGCGGCAAGAAGCGAGCCAGACGCCCTGAGGGGGTTGTTTCGGACGCCTGGCCCGAAGATCTAGGACGAACGCGGAGCCATCTCGGTCCTGCTCCAAACAGGTCAAACCTGGCGCGCGCGGCTGGTCGTAGCGTTGCTTGAATAAGGGTGCGAGGCGTCGCCCCAGGAAGGTTCGACCGGCCCAAATCGTTTAATAGAACGGAGAAGAATTTGAACGACGAGACACGTGAGCTGATCATCATCGGAGGCGGCCCCGCCGGGTACACGGCGGCCCTGTATGCCGCGCGCGCGAATCTGGAGCCGCTCGTCATCGAGGGCTTCGCGTGGGGCGGCCAGCTGATGATCACGAGCGACGTCGAGAACTACCCGGGCTACCCGGACGGGATCATGGGCCCGGCGATGATGCAGGACTTCCGGCGCCAGGCCGAGCGCTTCGGCGCGGAGTTCCTCACCGACGACGTCACCAAGGTCGACTTCAGCGAGCACCCGTTCCGGGTCTGGATCGGCGAGCAGGAGTTCACATCTGAGAGCGTGATCGTCGCGACCGGCGCGAGCGCACGCCAGCTGGGCCTCGAGTCCGAGCGCCTGCTGCAGGGCCGCGGCGTCTCGTACTGCGCCGTCTGCGACGCGGCCTTCTTCCGCGAGAAGGAAGTCGTGGTCATCGGCGGAGGCGACTCGGCGATGGAGGAGGCGATCTTCCTGACGAAGTTCGCCACCAAGGTCACGCTCGTCCACCGGCGCAACGACTTCCGCGCGTCGCAGATCATGATCGACCGCGCCCGGGCGAACGAGAAGATCGAGTTCGTCACGCCCGCGGTGGTCGACGAGGTGGTCGCCGAGAACGGCCAGACCGCCGCCGTCCGGCTCCGCGACCTCGAGACCGACGAGATTCGCGAGATCCCGGCTCAGGGCCTCTTCGTCGCGATCGGCCACGACCCGAATACGAAGCTCTTCCTCGACCAGCTCGAGCACGACGAGGCCGGCTACCTCATCACCAAGACCGGCTCGACCGAGACCAACGTCGAGGGCGTCTTCGCAGCCGGCGACGTGGTCGACCACACGTACCGCCAGGCCGTGACCGCAGCCGGGACTGGTGCGATGTCGGCGCTCGACGCCGAGCGCTGGCTTGCCGCCCGCGAGGGCCACGCGGCGACGGCCCTCGCGGCCGAGCGGACCGGGTAGCAACAGCCGAGAGCAGGGCTACGCTCGGCCGATGGCCGAGTGGATCGACCTGCTCGATCCCACCGAGGACGAGCTCCGCGACGCCCTCGGGAAAGAGATCCACGAGCGTGCAATGGCGCAGCTGATGCGGCCTGCGCTCAAGGACGACGAGCCTCGGCCGCGGCTCGAGAGCCAGGACACCTACGTGTTCGGCGTCTTTCTCGTGCCGATCGCCATTCGCGAGGAGGATCGCGTCTACTACCAAGAGCTCGATCTGATCGCGACGCGGGATCGGCTGGTGACCGTTCGCAAGACGCCCGAGCGCGGCGATCCGTTCGACCCGACCCCTGCTCAGGAGTCCGTCCGCAGCTCAGACGATCGGCGGACCGGCCTGATGGTCTATCGCCTGGTCGACCTGATCGCCGAGTACTTCCTCGACCTCGTGGACGCCCTCGACGACGAGATCGACGAGCTCGAGGACGGGGTCGAAGAGTGGCCCGCCAGCCAGGTCAGGGTGCGTATCTCCGAGCTCCGCCACGACCTCCTCCGCGTCCGCCGCACTGTTGGTCCAACACGCGATGCCGTCAGGAGGGTTGTCGACCGGCGCGTCGCGGGTACAGACAGCGAGGTTCTTCCGCGCGAGATCGAGCTCGACTTCGCCGACGTCTACGACAAGCTGCTGCGCGCGGTCGACGGACTGGACTTCTCGCGCGACCTCTTGACGAGCGCGCGGGACTACCAGCAGGCCAAGATCGCGAACGACCAGAACGAAGTCACCAAGCGCCTCACGGTGATCGCCTCGGTGCTGCTCCTTCCGACCTTCATCGTCGGCCTCTACGGTCAGAACTTCGATCACATCCCGGAGCTCGGCTGGAGCTTCGGCTACTGGTGGAGCTGGGGCTTGATCCTCGTCACGACCGCGCTCCAGCTCGCGATCTATCGGTGGCTCGGCTGGATCGGGCGCGCGCCGCTGACACTGCCGCCGCTGGGACCGCTGGACCCGCGCACGCTCGCCGGGCGACGGCGCGGCCGCACCTAGCCGCGGAGCTACCATCGCGCGGTGCCGTACTTCATCTGCCCGAACTGCAAGGACCGCTCGATCGACCACGACCGGCGCGAAGGGCTGACCCAGGAGGCGGTCGCCTGCCATCGCTGCGGCTTCGGGTTTCTCATCGAGCTGCTCGAGGACTACTACCCAGGCCCGAACACGGGGTTCGTCGTCTGCGACCAGGAGGCGCGCGTGATCGCGGTCGGGCGCGATGTGTTCGAGCTCTCCGGCTACCGCGAGCAGGACCTGATGGGGCGCGACGTCGTCGACGCTTTCGGGTTGTCGGGATTCGACGGCGAGAACCCTGCGAAGGTCGCGCTCGAGTGGGGCGTGCGGCGCATGGGTCAGAAGCTCGACCTGCGCTCACGCGCCGGCAACGTCAAGCCGGTCACCGGGGACTTCTTTCCGGCCTACGACGAAGACGGCGGGCTGCTCGTAGGCCTCACGCCGCGCTAGCCAGCTCTCGTTCCAGCCACGACTGCAGCTCCTCGACCGCGTCGAGTGCGGCCTCGAGTTCGCGCAACTCCGCTCGGGTGGCACTCTCGTCGACTGCGCCGAAGACCCCCAGCGCGTCGAGCCGCTCGACCGCGACCGGCGTCAGCTCGCGCCGTGCCCGCCTCTCGATCGCGGCCTGCCGCAGGCGCGACCGTGCACGCTCGGCCCGGGCGGCCAGGCTCGCCACCTCGCCCGCGAGCGCGTCCGCGTAGATCGCGAGGTCGACGCCGCGCACGCCGCGAGCCTACGCGCGCGCGTGTGACGGAAGGCGCACGACTTCGATCCGACTTGCAGGACAGAGGTCGTTCAGCACGCACTCCTCACAGCGTGGACTGCGCGCGATACAGACCCGGCGGCCGTGCCAGATGAACAGGTGCGGGAAGACGTTCCAGTAGCGCCGCGGCACGAGCTTGATCAGGTCGCGCTCGATCTTCACCGGATCCTCCTGCCGCGTAAGCCCGAGCCGCTGCGAGAGCCGGCTAACGTGGGTGTCGACGACGATCCCCTGCGCTTCCCCGCGTTCGGCCACGACGACGTTCGCAGTCTTGCGCGCGACTCCAGGAAGCCGCAGCAAATCCTCCATCCGTTCGGGAACGCGGCCGTCGTAGTCCTCGATCAGCATCGCCATCGTCCCGCGCAGGGCCTTCGTCTTCTGGCGGAAGAAGCCGGTCGCGCGGATGTCGTTCTCGAGCTCCTCCTGCGGCACCGCCAGGTAGTCCTCGGGTGTGTGGTACTTCTCGAAGAGCCGCTCCGTGACGCGGTTGACGTTCACGTCCGTCGTCTGCGCGGAGAGCATCACGGAGACGAGCAGCTCGAGGTCGCTGCGAAACCGCAGTGCGATCGTCGCGTCCGGGTGCTCGGCCAGCAGCCGCTCGATGATCGGCACGATCCGGTTGCGCTTCGGGCCGACCCGCCGCCGCGCCTCGCGGACGTAGCTGCGGGCCATCAGCCGGTGCGGAGGCGCGGGCCCGCGCAGACGAGGTCGAGCGCGGGGCAGTCGGCACAGACGAACTCATCCGGGGTCGGCCGGAAGTCGTTCGCCTGAATGGTCGCGATCGCGGTCGAGAGCTCGGCCTCGAGCGCCGAGACGTCCTCGAGCTTGTAGCAGTCTGTTACCACCGCGTCCGACCGCTCGAGGAAGTGGTAGACGACCTCGACCTCCTCGGCGCCGGCGCGGAAGCAGGCCAGCGCGTAGACCAGCTGCTGCAGGCGGTAGTCCTTCGCGACGATCTCGTCCGGCTCGCCTTCGGCGAGCGAGTTCGTCTTGTAATCCAGAACGAGGGCGCGCGGGCCGTCGCGGTGGAGCACGTCGATGCGCCCGTGCAAGAGCACGCCGTCGTGCTCGAAGGCGAAGGGCAGCTCGGCGGTCGCGCCGTCCAGCGACGCGATCCGCGCTGCCAGGTCCGACGCGCAGTAGGACGCGACGAAGCCGCGGATGCGCTCGATCTCCTCGTCGGTCGCGGCGGGGTAGCGTGCCCGCACGCGCTCTACGAGATCCGCAGGAACCTCGGGCGCACGTAGGTCGACGACCTCGAGCAGCGCGTGGACGGCGTCCCCGATCTCCGTCGCCGCCAGGCCGGTGTGGCCCGGCACCGTTCCGGCGGCGTCGGCCGGCCGCAGCCCTACGACGCGCTCGGCGAAGTAGCGGTACGAGCAGCGCTCGAAGAGCGAGAGGGCGCTGTACGAGAGCCGCCGCACGCGGTGCAGCGGCGGCGTCGAGATCTCGGCAAGCGGCGCGAGCTCGGGCGCCTCGACCGCCGCGGCGCCGTTCTCGGCGAGCTCGAACAGCTCTAGCTGCTCGAGGACCGCCGGCTCCGCGACGACGGCCTCCGGCTCGGGTGAATGGCGGTCGAGCCGCACCAGCACGCGCGCCTCGCCACGCTCGATCTCGGCAACCGCCTCGGCCGCGCCGAGGTCGCCCAGGTCGAGGCGGTCGAGCACCCAGCCGATCGGCGTCCGCTCGTCCGGCCCTCGCTCACCGACCGCGCCCGAGACGATCAGGCGGTCGATCGCACGCGTCATCGCGACGTAGTACAGGCGCCGCCGCTCCGCTTCCTCCGCTGCCTGCTCAGCCGTCCTGACCGCCTCGTACTCGGCGGTCGTCAGCCGCTTTCCGGTGTCGGGGTCGGCCGGGCGGAAGCCGAGCCGGCCGTCCGGCAGGCAGAGGATCTCGTCGGCGTCCGGCCGGGCGCGGTCGCGACCGGCGTCCGCAACGACCACGACCTTGAACTCGAGCCCCTTCGCCGAGTGGATCGTCAGCAGCCGGATGACGTCCGTTCCCTCCTCCTCGGCAACCGCCTCGAGCTCCGACGCGCCGACCGCGTCCTGCTCGGCGACGAAGCGCACGAAGCCCTGCACGTCCGGGCCGCGCAGCTCCTCGTACGAGCGCGCGAGCCGCGCCAGCTTCCGCAGGTTGGCGTAGCGCCGCCTCCCGTCCCACTGCGCCAGCACGGCGAGGTCGTAGTCGTGCTCGGCGACGATTCGCTCGCAGAGCCGCTCGAGCGAGAGCGACGACGCCTGCGCCGCGAGCCGACCGTAGCGTTGGCGGAAGGCCTGGAAGAGCCGCAGGTCCCGCTCCGAGAGCCCCTCGGGCAGCTCTTTCTCGAGCCCGCAGTAGAGCGGGCGCTTCGGGGCGTTTCGTCGCAGCAGCACGAGCGCGTCGTTGGAGACGCCAACGAACGGCGACGCGAGCACCGAGACCAGCGCCTCGTCGTCGTAGCGGTTGTGGAGGAGGCGTAGGTAGGCGAGCAGGTCGACCACCTGCTGCTGGTGGTAGTAGTCGCGCCCGGTCGCGCGGAAGGTCGGCAGGCCGACCGCACGTAGCTCTTCCTCGTAGATGCGCGCGTCGGTGCCCGCGGCAAAGAGCAGCACGATCTCGCCGGGCGCGGCCTCGCCCGCGTCGACGAGCTCTCGCACCCGCTGCGCGATGTGCTGCGCCTCGGCCTTGCGCCAGTGGACGCCGGTCCCGGCGTAGGTCTCCTTGTCGGTGACGAGGAGTTCGACCGCGGGCCCGAAGGCGGGGTCGGCGAACCGTCCGGCCGCGACCAGCGGCTGGAAGCTCTCGCCGAAGTCCGCGGCGAAGAGATGGTTGATCACGTTCAGCACCTCGGGCCGGGAGCGGTAGTTCTGCGTCAGCGCCAGCACTCCCGCGACGGCCTCGCGCCGCTCACGGAAGACCTCGACGTCGGCGTGGCGGAAGCGGTAGATCGACTGGAACTCGTCGCCGACGAAGAAGATCTCGGAGTCGTCGTTTGCGAGGAGGTCGATGAGCTCGCACTGGAGGCGGTTCGTGTCCTGGAACTCGTCGACCATGATCGAGCGGAAGCGCCAGCTCTCGCGCTCGCGGATCTCCGGATGCTGCTGCAGCAAATCGCGGGCGAGCAGCTGGAGGTCCTCGAAGTCGAGCGCCGACTCCCGGTCCTTCGCCTCGCGATACGCGGCGTCGTAGGCGAGCAGGAGCTCCTGCAGCTGCTCCCGGTCGCGCGCCGCGAGCGCCTCGAGCGCGGCCGCCTCGACCGCGCGGCGCGGCTCGTCCAGCTCGGGCGAGGCGAGGTCGGAGAGGTCCAGCAGCTCCTCGGGCAGATGCGACGTCTCCAGGTATCGGATCGCCCGCTCGTCGCCTGCGGCTCGCGCGTACTCGCGCAGCTCTTCGAGCCGCTCGCCCAACTGCGGCTCCTCGCGCGGGTCGATCCGCAGCTCGAGCCCGGACGAGCGAAGCGTCTCGTGGACGCCCGTGAGCATCCGGCGCAGCCGCCGTCCGCCGTAGGAGGCGAGCAGGCGCAGGCGCGCCTCGTCGTCGCCGCAGAACTCCTCGAGCGCCGCGCGGAACGCCTCGCCGCGGAGTACCCGGCCCTGGCTGTCGTCGAGCACACGGAAGCGGGGGTCGATCCCGGCCGCGAACGGATGCGCCTTCAGCAGCCGCCGGCAGAAGCCGTGAATCGTCGAGATCCAAGCGCCGTCGAGCTTCCGCTCGAGGTCGTGGCGGCCGAGCTCGTGCAGTCGCCTGCGGATCCGCCCGCGCAGCTCGCCGGCGGCGCGCTCGGTGTACGTGATCACGAGCAGCGAGTCGACGTCGAGCCCGCGCTCGCAGACCGCCTTGCAGAAGCGTTCGACGATCACTCTCGTCTTGCCCGTCCCTGCGCCTGCGGAGACGAAGACGACCCCGCGCTCCTCGATCGCGCGCTGCTGCTCGAGATTCGCGGCCTGTGTCTCCACCGTGCTCACGAGCGCCTCACCCGGCACATCGGCCATAGATCGCACCACTGCGGGCAGGAGCCGCGCTTCGGGTCGTGGCGGACGTCTCCCGCCCGGATGCGGGAGACCATCGCCCGCGCGTGGTCCTGCGCGCGCTCGATCCCGCCCCAGAAGGCATCCTCGTCGACGTAGTCGTTGCGCTGGAAGCCGGGCACCCCGTCGTCGCGCGCGTCTGCCCGTAGCACGCCGCGCGCCTGGCCCTCGCCCGCCAGCGCGCGGTAGATCCCGCCGAGCGGCTCGACCCCGACGAGGTCGCGGAGGACGAGCATGTACAGCGGGATCTGCAGGTGTAGCTCGCGCTCGATCTCGGCCGCGGTGTGGGCGCTGCGGCCCGACTTGTAGTCCACGACCAGCCCGCGCGCACCGAACGGGTCGCGGTCGATCCGGTCGATCTTCCCCGAGACGGTGAAGCCGCCGAGCTCGAGGCCGCGCTGCAGCTCGGGGGCCGAGCGCTCCGAGCCGAACGAGACCTCGAAGCGGTCCGGCACGAGCGGGCTCGGCGACTCGGCCTCGCGGCGCACCAGCTTCTCGAGGTCGCGCGCGAGGCTGTGCTCGAGCTCGCGCCGCTCCAGCTCGGGCACGTCGATCCGCAGGTGCGCCTGCAGTGCATCGCTCAGGCACTCGCGCAGGAACTCGAGCGCCTGCTCGAGGTTCTCGGGGCGCGGCCGTTCCGCGCCGGTGCGCTTCGGCAGGCCCTTGAAGAAGCTGAACAGCGTCTGGTGCGCGACCGTGCCGCGCAGGCGAGCGTCGACCTCGGCGTCGATGCTACGGGGCTGGAGCAGACGCTCGACGAACCACATCGAGGAGCAGTCGGCGAAGCGCTCGAGGTCGGTGACGGAAAAACTCGCCTTCTGGCGCAGCTCCTCGAGCACGGCCGGGTGCGTCAGACGCGTCGGCCGCCTGAACGCGTCGAGGGCGCGGTCGAGTCGGCGTTCCCAGCCGTTGGCGCGGGCGAGTGAGGTGGCCGTCGAGGGCTCCGCCGGGGCAAGCGAGGCCAGCGCGCGAAGGCGCTCGCGCTCGCTCGGCGCGGTCTCGAGCGGCCAGGTCAGCGCCGCGAGCGGCCGGCGCCGCGTCCACCGCTCGACCTCATCCGGGGCGAAGAGCGCCTGCGCCTCGTCCCAGAACGGGCTCGCCTCGCGCGGCGAGCCCTCGTCGCTCGCGGCCTCGCGCACGAGGTAGAGGCGCCGCGTCGGCCGGGTGCAGGCGGTGTAAAAGAGGTAGCGGTCGCGCGAGACGGGGTCGGTCCGCAGCAGCCGGCCGCTGCGCGACGTCTGCTCGAGCTCGGCCTTCCGCTCCTCGTCGAGGAACGGCGAGCCCTGCGAGCGGCGCGGCAGGCTGCCCTCCTCGAGTCCGACCACGAACACGACCTCGAACCGGCGGGTGCGAGCGCGAAGCAGGTCGAGCACCGCGACCCGTCCGGCCTCCCCCGCACCGCCGAGCCGCACCGGCGCGTCCGCCAGCAGGGCCACGACCTCGTCGCGGGTGGCCTCGCCGCCGAGCTCGCGCCAGCCCTCGAGCTCCTTGACGAGCTTCGCAGCGCTCTCATGCGCGCGAAGGTCTAGCCGGGCGGCCTCGTGGACCGGCGGCGCCTCGAGCCCGTAGGCGGCGCGCGCCATCGCCCTCGCGAGATCGCGGACTGCCGCGAGCGGGTCCTCCGCATTTCGGACCGTGTCGAGGTGCGGCAACGGCTGGCCGCGCAGCTTCTGGATCTCCTCCTCGACCCGTGCCGGCTCGACCACTCCCCGTCCGCGGAGCCTGCCTTCGAGGAAATCGGCGTGGGCGCGCGTGAGCCCGGAGTACGGCGACCGCAGGAACGAGAACAGGTCGCGGCGCTCGCCCACCTGCCACGCGTAGCGGAGCAGCGAGAGCAGCGCCTGGCCGAACGGCGTCTGGCCGAGCCGCAGCCGCCCTTCGAGCGAGTACGGCACGCCGAGCGTCGCGAAGGCCGTGTCGAGCGCCGCCCGCCAGCGCTCCAGCGACGGGCAGACGATCGCGATCTCCTCGGGCGGCGTTCCCTCGCGCAGCAGGGCGAGGATCTCGTCCGCGACGAGCTCGAGCGTCCCGCGGATGCCTGCGCCCTCGAGGAAACGGAGTGACCCGTCCAATTCGGGCGACCGCTCGGGCGGGTCGACTCCGAAGAGGAAGCGCTCCACGTGGGCGAGCACCGGCGTGCGCGCCTCGGCGCTCGGCGGGAGCTCCTCGATGCGGCCGTCCGCCAGCCGGCTCAGGTCCTCCGCGGTTCGTGAGAGCGACGCGAAGGCGTCGCGGCCCGGCTCGTACGGGAGTGAGACGGTCACGTGGGCGCGGGCGGCGAGCGCCTCGCGCAGCGCCCACTCGGCGCCGGTGAGGTCCTCGAAGCCGTACGCGAAGACGGGACGCGGCTCCCACGCAGAAAGGTCGCCGGCCGCTCGCTCCGC
>JBEVNN010000196.1:0-3744 GCA_040508095.1 Gaiellaceae bacterium | reverse complement strand
CGCCGACCGCGGCGTGGTGCAGCGCGGCGACCTGACCGGCTTCAACTGGGCGAACGTGCCGGCGGTGCTGGTCGAGACCGGGTTCCTGACGAACCCGACGGAGTCGCGCCGCCTGAAAACCGGCGCGTACCAGCAGCGCGTGGCGCTCGGGATCACGCGCGGCGTCGCCGCCGTCGTGCGGCGCTAGCTCAGTCCGAGGAGTCGCGCATCTCGTCGGCGGCCGCGCGGGCACGCTCGTGGACCGCCGATCGGCGGCCCTCCACCGACACATCTGCCTCGTCGACCGGCGTCTCCGGAGAGGCCGCCTCCTCGTGCTGCTCCTCGACCACCGCCCTCGACTCCTCGAGCTTCTGCCGTAGCTCCTCCGCGCGCGGGTCCTCGGCCTCACCCGGAGGCTCGGGAGTGCGCCGAACCCGCCGCCAGAGAGCCGCCAACCACGCAGTCCGGGCCTTCACGAGGCCGATGCTACACTGGCCGCCTTCCTGCCTCGCCATCGCGTCGTTCGCTCCCGAGCGCCGCCCGCCGGTGAGGCCGCCTAAGACCGAAGGAAGGGAGGAATCGGGAGCGTGACCGACTACGAAATCCTGCTCATGCTGGATCCCGAGCTGCCCGAGGAGCGGCAGACGGAGATCGTCACACGCGCGCGCGAGGCGATCGAGCGCGACGGCGGCACCTTCGACAAGCACGAGCCGTGGGGCCGGCGCCGCCTGGCCTACGAGATCGACCACAAGGGCGAGGGCGCGTACCACCTGCTGACCTTCGCCGCCGAGCCCGCGACGCTCGAGGAGATCTCGCGCGTCCTGAAAATCACGGACGGCGTGATGCGCCACCTGGCGGTGCGCCGCGTCCAGGGCGCCTCGACGCGCCCGCCCGAGCCTGCGCCCGAAGAGCCGGTAGCGGCAGCCGCCGCGTCGCGGCAGGATGCAGGGACCGAGAGCGCCGGAGAGGAGAGGGAGTAATGGCCAACATCAACCGCGTCGTCCTGGTCGGGAACCTGACCCGCGACCCCGAGCTGCGGCACACGCCCAGCGGCACGGCCGTCTGCAGCCTGCGCGTCGCCGTCAACACCCGCCGCAAGGACAACCAGACCGGCGAGTGGACCGAGAAGCCGAACTACTTCGACGTCACGGTCTGGGGCAATCAGGGCGAGAGCTGCGCGCAGTACCTCTCGAAGGGTCGCCCCGTCGGGATCGACGGGCGGCTGGAGTGGCGCGAGTGGGAGGCGCAGGACGGCTCGAAGCGCCAGGCCGTCGAGATCATCGCCGACAGCGTCCAGTTCCTCGGCGGGCGCCAGGATGCCGAGGGCGGCCAGCCGCAGTTCGTCCCGAGCGGCGCGCAGGCCGAGAACGCCGACTTCGGCGGCTCGGCTGCCGACGACGACATCCCCTTCTGATGGCGCAGCGAGACCAGCGACAGCAGCGGAAGGGCCGGCCGGCACCCGGCGGGCCGATCCGCAAGCGCAACTGCTACTTCTGTCGCGAGAAGATCGAGGAAGTCGACTACAAGAACGTCAACCAGCTCCGGCGCTACGTGTCGGAGAAGGGCAAGATCCGCTCCCGCCGCATTACGGGCGCGTGCCGTCGCCACCAGCGGCAGGTGGCGCTGGCCGTGAAGCGGGCGCGCGAGATGGCGCTTCTCCCCTACTCGACCGGCTGATGGAAGTCATCCTCCGACAGGACGTCGAGAAGGTCGGCCTCCGCGGCGAGGTGGTCGACGTCGCGCCAGGGTTCGCGCGCAACTACCTGCTGCCGCGCAAGCTCGCCGAGACGGCGACTCCGGCCAAGGTGGCCGAGCTGCGCAAGCACGAGCAGAAACGCGCGCGGCACGAGGCGCAGACCTTCGAGCAGGCGCAGGAGATCGCGCAGAAGCTCGAGGCGAGCGAGATCCGCTTCGACGTGCCGGCGGGCGAGACGGGAACGCTCTTCGGGTCGGTCACGGCAACTGACGTCGCCGAGCGCGTCTGGGAGAGCGAGAAGGTGCGGATCGACCGCCGCAAGCTCGACCTCCCCGACTCGATCAAGCGGATCGGCCGCTACCAGATTCCGCTCGAGCTGTTCGCGGACGTCACTGCGACGCTTCGGCTCGCGGTCGTCCCCGAGGGCGGCGAGCTGCCGCCCCAGGAGGAACTCGACGCGATCGCCGCAGCGGAAGCGGAGGCCGAGGCCGCCGCACAGGCCGAGGCGGAGGCGGAGCACGATCAGGCGGAGGCCGAGATCGACGCAGTCGTGGCCGAGGAGGACGCGGAGGCCGAGGCGGAGGAAACGCCTGACGCCGCGGAGGAGCCTCAGGCGGAGCAGGCCGATGCATCCGACGGCACCGCCGACGCCGCAGACGACCCCGGCGACCGGCCGGGGATGTAACAAACCGCGCACAGCTTCTCCACAGGCAGGAATGTGCCTGTGGATTTCGAGCGGAACTTCCCGCTCGGAGCGGCCTTTTCACCCACAGGTGTCGTCCGGGGGTGCTGGGAACCTGTGTTCCCTTATGCCTGCAAACCGGCTGCTGTTGACCCGTCCGGGCCTGTCGAAAGTGCCGTCGTCCAGACCTTCCCCGGCCGCGCCGGGAGTTATTGGATACCGCGAATGGCCCAGCTAGCCCAGGCCTCGCCGACCGCTCCGGTCCCGCCGCAGAATCTCGAGGCCGAGGAGTCGGTCCTTGGCGCGATGATGCTCTCCCCAGGTGCGATCGGGGCGGTCAGCGAGGTGCTCGACGCGAGTGACTTCTACCGCGAGAGCCATGCAGTCATCTACCGGGCGGCGCTGGCGCTGTACGCGAAGGGCGAGCCCGTCGACGCGATCACGCTCGTCGACGAGCTGGAGGAACGTGGCGAGCTCGAGGCCGCAGGCGGACGCGTCCGCATCCACGAACTTGCCGCGCTCGTCCCCGCGAGCGCGAACGCCGGGCACTACGCCCGCATCGTGCGCGAGATGGCGACCCTTCGCGGCCTGATTCGGGCGGGCGGTGAAATCGCCCAGCTCGGCTGGGAGCGGCCGGGCGAGACAACCGACCTCGTCGACCGCGCGGAGCAGGTGGTCTTCGACCTCTCGCAATCGCGCGTGTCGAGCGAGTTCAGCCACATCGAGGAGCTGCTGAAGGACAGCTTCGAGCGGATCACCGCCCTCTACGAAGCCGGCGCGGACGTCACAGGCACGCCGTCCGGCTTCCGCGACCTCGACCGGCTCACCTCCGGCTTCCAGCCGGGGAACCTGATCATCGTCGCCGCCCGCCCGAGCATGGGCAAGTCGGGCCTCGGCCTCTGCATGGCCGCGAACCTCGCGGTTCGCGCCGAGGTGCCGACCGCCTTGTTCACGCTCGAGATGTCGAAGGCCGAGGTGACGCAGCGGCTGATGTGCAGCGAGGCAAAGGTCGAGTCGCAGCGCCTGCGCACCGGCAAGCTCGGCGCCGACGACTGGCCGCGGCTCACGGCCGCCTGCGACCGGCTCGCGAAGGCCCCGATCTACGTCGACGACCAGGGCTCGATCACGATGATGGAGATCCGCTCGAAGGCACGCCGCCTCAAGTCGCGCGAGCCGGACCTCGGGCTGATCGTCGTCGACTACCTGCAGCTGATGACCTCCGGCTCGAACGTCGAGAGCCGTGTGCAGGAGGTCTCGCAGATCTCGCGCTCGCTGAAGGTGCTCGCGCGCGACCTCGACGTCCCGATCCTCGCGATGTCGCAGCTTTCGCGCGCTGTCGAGCAGCGCCACGACAAGCGTCCGATCCTCTCCGACCTGCGCGAGTCCG
>JBEVNN010000191.1:0-15645 GCA_040508095.1 Gaiellaceae bacterium | reverse complement strand
AGGCGGAGTCGGAGTTGCCGCCCATGCCGCGGATGATCCGCTCGGTGAACGCGACCCAGATCTCCTCGTCGTGCTCGAGCTCCGGGTGGCGGCGGATGCCCTCGACCGCCTTCTCGCGCGCCTCGGCATACCGGGAGGGGTCGAGGTCGAGCCCGAAGCGCTGGCCGAGGCGCCGGTAACCGTCCGGCCCCAGCTCCGGGCCCGGGCGCGCGATGGTGAAGTCGACGTCGAACAGGACAGCCCGCAGCATCACGACCCCGCTTCTAGCAACCAGCGTGCGACCTCTGCGTGGCCGCCCTGATGCTCGCCGTCGAACGCCCACGCGATCGTCTGGCCGATCGTCCA
Source organism: Gaiellaceae bacterium (assembly GCA_040508095.1). Lineage (GTDB taxonomy): Bacteria > Actinomycetota > Thermoleophilia > Gaiellales > Gaiellaceae > AC-32. The sequence continues at coordinate 15,300 of JBEVNN010000191.1, read as the reverse complement.
GCCGCGGGCGCGGTCTCGGTCGAGGCCGAGCTCGGAGGTGAGCCGGTCGAAGCGGCCGAGCACGTCGGCCCGCGAGTGGCCGAGCTCGCGCGAGCGGACGACGGGCGCGATCCCGAACTCGCGCTCACCCGTCAGCGGCTTCGGGTCGATCGCCAGCCAGGGCTCGCGCTGCGCCGCCAGGACATTGTCGCCGTGCAGGTCCTGGTGGAGGAGTACCTGCTCGCCCTGCGTGGGCGCCAGCTCCTGAAGCGCCTCCAGTGCCGCGTCGAGCAGCTTCCGCTCGAACGGACGCCCGAAGCGCTCCCACGTCTCCTCGAGCGAGTCGACCCACCAGACGGCCTCGGCCGCGAGCGACCCGAAGGGCGACCCCGCCGGTTTCCAGAGCCGGGGCAGCAGCTCGACGAAGACGTCGAGCGCGGCCTCCGGGCCCGCGGCCGAGAGCGGCGTTCCAGGCACACAGCGCTCGAGCAGCAGCGCGAACTCCTCGGCTTCCTGGTCGAGCAGCCGCACGGCACCGTCGCCGTCCCAGAGCTCGAGCGCCGCCGCCTCGTGCTCGCTCTCGCGGTGCGGGTCCTGCACCTTGAGCACGACCTCCTGCCCGTCGGCGGTCACGGCCGGGGCGACGAGCACCGACGCCACACCGTCCGTAAAGGGCTCGCCCACGACGAGCCCTCTGCGCTCGACTAAGCGGCTACCGCGCTCGGATAGACACATCGTTGCGTTCCAACGCGCTGGTTAGACGGCCGCGTCGGCAAAGCCGCCACGGCCCGTCTGGTCGGCATCGCAAGCGACGCCTAAGCGGGAGCCGGCCAGCGGTACGCGTCCGCCTGGCGATTCTTCAGCGACGGGAGCTTGTCGCGCACCTCGCGCAGCCGCGCGCGGTCGAGCTCGGCCGTGATCACCGTCTCCTCGTCCGGCGCCTGTGCGAGCACGATCCCCCACGGGTCGACGATCAGCGAGCGGCCGTACGACGGCTTCCCCGGCAGCGTCTCGCCGACCTGCGCCGGAGCCGCGACGTAGTACTGGTTCTCGATCGCGCGCGCCCGCAGCAGCACGTGCCAGTGGTCCTTGCCGGTGGGTGTCGTGAAGTGCGCCGGCACGGTGACGAGCTCGGCGCCCTCGAGCGCGAGGATCCGGTAGAGCTCGGGGAAGCGGACGTCGTAGCAGACGGTCAGGCCGATCGGCCATCCCTCGCCTTGCACCACGACGGGCTCTGCGCCGGGCTCCTCGGCCTCCGACTCGCGATAGACGTGGCCGCCGACCTCGACGTCGAAGAGGTGGATCTTGCGGTAGACCCCGAGCAGCTCGCCGTCGGGGCCGAACGCCAGCGACGTGTTCGAGAGCTTCTCGCGCCCCTCGCGCTTCTCCGAGATCGACCCGCCGACGAGCGTGATCCCGTGCGACCGCGCCCACTCGGCCATCGCGGCCACCGACTCGCCGCCGTCGAGCGGCTCGGCGGCGGCGTGCAGTTCCTCGACGGAGCCGATCGCGTTCCACTTCTCGGGGAGGGCGACCACGTCTGCGCCCGTGGCCGCGGCACGAGCGACGAGACGCTCCGCCTGCTCCAGGTTCGCCGCCTTGTCGGCGCGGCTCGTCATTTGCACGCAGGCCACGCGGAGAAGGTCGGTCACGGCGTGAGGATAGCTTTCGACCCGGTGGAAGCGACCGCTGCCGCACCCTCCCGCGCCCGCGTCCTGCAGGCCTTCCAGAGCCGCGACTTCCGGCTGCTCTGGACTGGCCAGGCGATCTCGCTGCTCGGCGACGCGGCCTTCATCGTCGCCCTCGGCTGGCGCACATTCACGCTGACCGGCTCCGCTCGCTCGCTGGGTCTGGTCCTGACGTTCCAGGGCGTCGGCGTGCTCGCGACCGTGCTCATCGGCGGCGCGCTCGCCGACCGGGCAGACCGCCGGACGATGATGCTCGTCTCCGACGCCGCGCGCTTCGTCGTGATCGCCGCGCTGGCCACCGTCGACGCAACCGGCCACCTCAGCATCGCCTCACTAGCCGCGATCGCGCTGGTCGAGGGCCTGGCGACGGGGTTCTTCACGCCGGCGCTCGGCGGCTTGATTCCACTTGTCGTCGACGGGCCGCGCCTCGGCTCCGCAAACGCGCTGATCGGGATCGCGCGCCAGGCGAGCTTCCTGATCGGGCCGACGGTTGCGTCGCTGCTGTACGGCTTCGCCGGCTCGACCGTTGTCTTCGCCTTCAACGCCGCCTCGTACCTGGTCTCGTTCGCCTTCGTGTACGCGACGCGGCCGCGCACCGCCGAGCGCACCGCCGCCGAGGGGACGCTCCGAGAGATCGGCGCGGGCTTCCGCTACGTCGCGAGGTTCCCGTGGCTCTGGCTGACGATCAGCCTGTTCGCCTTCGTACTGATGCTCCAGTGGGCTCCGATCCAGGTGCTGACGCCGAAGCTCGTGCGCGAGCATTACGACCTGGGCGTCGGTGCGTACGGGCTCGTGTTCTCGGCGATCGGTGCGGGAATGATCCTCGGCACCGTGCTCTTCGGCCACTTCAACCCCACGCGCAGGCGCGGCCTCACCTCCTACTTGATCTGGATGCTGAACAGCGTGCTCGTGATCGTGTTCGCGCTCTCGCCGTGGTACCCGGCGGCCGTGGTGGCGTCATTCCTGCGCGGGATCTGCATTGGCTTTGGAATCACGGTCTGGGAGACCATGCTGATGCAGCTTGTCCCGCAACACATGCTCTCGCGCGTGGTCAGCCTCGACTGGTTCGGCTCGCTCGGCCTGACGCCCTTCGGGCTGCTGCTCGTCGGCGCGATCTCGGGGCTCGCCCCTCCCGGCGAGATCATCGCGGCGGGCGCCGCGATCTCGATGTGCATCATCGCCTGCGGCCTGTTCTCGAAGCAGATCCGGACGATCGATTGAGACAGCCGCAGGAGATCCTGGCCGACGCACGGACGATCGCGCTCGTCGGTGCGTCGCCGAAGCCGGATCGGCCGAGCAACCAGGTGATGCGCTACCTGCTCGACGTCGGCTACCGCGTGATTCCCGTGCGGCCGTTGGACTGCGACGAGGTCCACGGCGTGCCGTGCGTGGCGACGCTGGCGGAGGTCGAGGAGCCGATCGACCTCGTGGACGTCTTCCGCCGGCCGGAGTTCTGCGCCGGCCACGCACGCGAGGCCGTCGCCGCCGGAGCAAAGGCGCTCTGGCTGCAGATGGGGATCGAGTCGGCCGAAGCCCGCCGGATCGCCGAGGACAACGGCCTCGACTACGTCGAGAACGCCTGCACCTTGGTCGTGCATCGGCTTCACCTGGCCCGATGAGCCCGGTCTACTGGAAACCGAAGTACGGCACGCGCTCCTCTCGCCATCGCGCATGGGCGCGGCAGGACGCGAAGCGGGAAGCAGCGGCTCGCCGCGGCATGCCCCTGCGCGAGCGGCTGCGGCGTTTGCTGCGGCGCGGCTGAGCCCTCGGTCTACGATGGCCGGGCAATGGCGTCGGCGGATCAGCAGTCGGTCGAGCACGGGACGTTCGTCCTCGCGGACATCTCCGGGTACACGGCGTTCCTCCAGGCCGTCGGCGAGGCTCACGCGGCGGACATGGCGGCCGGCACGTTCGTCCCACGCGCGTACCCGCTGCTGACGAGCCTCCTCGACGGGATCGTCGAGAAGATCGCACCGCCGTTCACGCTCTCGAAGGTCGAGGGCGACGCGGTGTTCGCGTTTGCGGCCGACGGCGAGCCGCCTCCGCGGGGCCAAGCGCTCCTGGACTGCCTGAACGGCTGCTACGCCGGCTACCGCGCGCGCGTGGACGAAGCGAGCGAGCTGATGATCTGCGACTGCAACGCGTGCCTCTCGATCGGCGAGCTCGAGCTCAAGTTCGTCCTCCACCACGGCAACTACGTGATCCAGCCCGTCGCGGGCCGGCCGGAGCTCCTCGGGCCCGACGTCACCGTCGCCCACCTGCTCCTCAAGAACCACGCCGCCGAGCTGATCGGCCGCGCCGCCTATGCGTTGATCACGGACGCAGCCGGCGAGCACCTGGAAGTCCCGCTCGACGACGCCCTGCCGATCGTCGAACGCTACGAGCACTACCAGCCGGTCCCGGCCCGCGTGCTGGCGCTGAGCTGATCTCGCTAGGCCAGACCGGCCTCTCGCATACGCGCCCGGACGAGCTTCATCACCAGCTGCCTGGGCAGCGGCTTGTCGACGGCGAACCGCAGCGAACCCTTCGAGGTCTCGTAGGCGGCCACGTCGTCGGCGAGCGTCGCAAGCACTGAGCCGCTGTGCGGGAGGTAGCTCAAGTGGTGCTTGAAGGCGGCGAAGCCGGCCACCGTCCTGCCCTCGACCTTGAACGCCGGCATCCCGTAGGAGATCCCCTGCTCCGCCTCCGGCACGACCTCCAGGATCGACCGTCGCAGCGCCTCGAGCGTGCCGCGCTTGGGCTCCTCCAGAGCTTCCAGGTACCGGTCGACCTCTTCAGTCGCCATGAACCCAGTCTCTCACCACGCGCCGAGCCGGGCTTGGCCCGGCTCGGTCACAGCGGCGTTGGCTCGTGGCTCATGGGGGAACCAGGGGTTCCCCCATGAAGCGAGCGGGGCCCAGGCCCCGCGACGCTAGTCGGGGTGCCCAGATTTGAACTGGGGACCTCTCCGACCCGAACGGAGCGCGCTACCAGGCTGCGCCACACCCCGAAGACGCACAGGTTAGCGGCTGCTTGAGAGGAAGTCCTCGATCGCGTCGGCACATGCGTCGGGCCGCTCGCCGATCAGCAGGTGGCCGCAGTCGGCGATCACTCGCAGCCGCGCGCGGAGGCGCCGGGCGTAGTCGAACGCGTCCTCAACCGGAAGCTGGTTGTCGCGTGCACCCCACAGCACGAGGCTCGGGCAACGCACGCGGTCGAGGTCGGCGCGCGGGTCGTCGCGCACGAGCGCCTTCGCGGCACTGACGGTGTCGGTGTGGCGTGCGGGCCCGGAGAGGAACGCCTCGGCGAGCTCCGTCGGCAACGCCGGTGGGTCCGACGCGCCCCAGCGGCCGAAGACGAGGCGCTTGAGCGTGTAGGAGCGCGCGATCCGCCGCCGGTGCGGCGCCAGCCGGCGGCCGGGCTTGACGATGCCCGTGATCTTCAGCGCGTAGCGTGCGTTCCGCGTCCCCGAGGAGATCCCGGCCGCGCCCGCGAGCACGAGCGCGCTCACCGCGTCCGGCCGCCTGATCGAGAGCCGCAGGGCGATCGCGCCGCCCAATGAATGGCCGACGACCCCGGCCGAGGCGATGCCTTCCTGCTCCAGCACCAGCCCGAGGCGGTCGGCGTAGGCGTTCAGCGAGGGCGCCGCGGGCAGGGCCGAGGAGCCGCCGTGACCCGGCAGCTCGGGCACCAGCAACCGCCTCGTCGCGAGCAGCAGCGGCGCCAGCGCGAGCCAGTTCGCGGCCGCGCCGCCGAGGCCGTGGACGAGCAGCAACGGCTCCCCCTCGCCCGCGGCGAGGTACCGCAGCCGCGTCCCGCGTACCTCCGCGAACCGCTCCTCGAAACCAGGCAGCTCAACCTTTGCGTCCGTCACCGAGGGTGATTATTCTTCGAAGGGATGGATCATTCGGGGAGGCAGGTCCCCTGATTCCTGCCACACACCAGAGAGGATTGGTCGGCGGACCCGTCGGCGCTGAGAGCGCGGCGGGTTTTTTGTTGCCCACGAGAGGAGCTACGACATGGCAAACCACCTGACGCCCGAGGAGCTGTCGAAGGAGCTCGGCATCGACCGCACGGAGGTCATCCGCGTGTGCATGGAGGAGGGCGTCCCGATCTACCAGGGCAAGATCGACAAGACGCTCTTCCAGGCGCAGCTGCAGGCGCTCGGCGCCATGCCGCAGAGCCACTAAGCGCTCGAGAACTACTTCCGCGCGGCGGCGCGCTTTCGCGGGGCGGCCTTCTTGGCCGGCTTCGCGCCGTCGTCCTCGCTGCTCTTCGACGCGGCGACGCTCTTCTTGAGCGCTTCCATGAGGTCGACCACCGGTGCGTCGGCGACCGGCTCCGGCATCGCGATCTCCTCGCCGGCCAGCTTCGCCTCAAGCATCTCGCGCAGGTTCTCCCGGTATTCGCTGTGCAGGTCGTCCGGCTCCCACTCGCCGACGAGGCTGTCGATCAGCTGCCGCGCAAGGTCGAGCTCCGGCTCGCTGACGCCGATGCCCTCGACCGCCTCGTCGATCTCCGCCTGCGAGCGGACGTCCTCGGCGAGGAATAGCGTCTCGAGCACCAGGGCGTCTCCCTTCGGGCGCACGAGGACGAAGTTCTCGTTGCCGCGGATGACCATGCGGCCGATGGCGGCCATGCCGGTCTCCTTCATGGCGTTCAGCAGCAGCACGTACGGCTTGCGCTGAGCCTCGGCGTTCGACGGCGCGAGGAAGTACGTGCGGTCGAAGAACAACGGGTCGACCTCCGTGAGCGGGACGAAGCGCGAGATCTCGATCGCGCGAGACGTGTCGCGCTGGGCGATCGCCTCCAGGTCGGCGTCCTCGACGATCACGAACTGGCCCTTCGAGACCTCCCAGCCCTTCACGAGCTCGTCGTTCGGCACCTCGCGCTCGTGCACCGGGCACCAGCGCTTCTGCTTGATCGGCGTCTGGCACTCGCGATGCAGCGTGCGGAAGGTCACGTCCGAGGCGCGGGCCTTTGGCGCCGTTGCGGGCGCGAGGCCGACCGGGATGGTAACCAGGCCGAAGCTGAGGGATCCGTTCCAGGTAGTTCGCATGGGGCCGCTGTGGATAAGTCTAGTGGGACCGGCCAGTTTCGCCGTCACGCCGCGCGTCCCTTCCGGCGTAAGCTGAGCTCGTGCGGACGATCGGGCGGTTGTGGCGCGACGCGACCTCGGGGGGACGCGAGAACGCCGCGTACCTGGTCGAGCGCGAGGCCGGCTGGGAGGAGGTCTCGTGGGACGAGGCGGCCGTGGCAGTCGAGGAGATCGCCAACGGGCTGCTCGCACTCGGAATCCGCAAGGGCGACGCCTTCGGGATCCTCGCGCAGACGAACCTCGAGTGGGCCCTGTTCGACTACGCGCTGGGGCGGATCGGCGCGGTCGGGGCGGCGATCTACGCGAACAGCGCGCCGCGCGACTGCTGCTACGTGCTGAAGCACTCGGACGCAATCGGCGTCCTGGTCGAGGACGAGGACCAGCGCGCGAAGATCGCCGACCTCGGCCTCAGGCACGTGATCTCGTTCGCGGAGCTCGACGAGCTGCGCGCCGGGGGGCGCGAGCACGCAGCTGCGAACCCCGGGGCCCTCGCAGAAGCCGAGGCACAGGTCGGCGAGGACGACCTCTTCACGTTCATCTACACCTCGGGCACGACCGGGCCGCCGAAGGCCTGCATGATCCGGCACCGCAACTACTACGAGATGGCGGCGTGCGTCGTCAACGTGCCCGAATTCGCAATCGCGGACGACACGATGCTGCTCTACCTGCCGATGGCGCACAACTTCGGCCGCTTCATGCACCTCCTCGGCGCGCACGTCGGCTACACGACGGCGTTCGTGTCCGACCCGCTGCGCGTCGCCGAGGCGCTGCCGGCCGTGCGGCCGACGCTGCTGCCGAGTGTCCCGCGCCTGTACGAGAAGGTGCACACGGCGGTGCTGGCGCAGTTCGAGGAGGTGAGCGGGCCGCGCAAGCGCCTGCTCGACTGGGCGCTGCGGGTCGGGCGCGAGGTGAGCGAGCTACAGCAGCGGGGCGAGGCCGTCCCGGTGGGCCTGGCCCGGAAGCATCGCGTCGCCGACCGCCTCGTCTACTCGAAGCTCAAGGCGCGCCTGGGCGGAAGGCTGCGGCTCGGCGTCTCGGGCGGCGCGCCCCTGGCGAAGGAGATCGCCGCGTTCTTTCACTCGCTCGACATCCTGATCATCGAGGGCTGGGGCCTGACCGAGTGCACGACCGCCGCCGCCGTCAACCGCCCGGGCCGCTTCCGCTTCGGCACCGTCGGTCCGGCGCTCCCGGGCTTCGAGGTGCGTACCGACGAGGACGGCGAGATCCTGATTCGCAGCGAGACCGTCTTCGCCGGCTACTACAAGGACGAGGAGGCGACACGGGCCGTGCTCGGCGACGACGGCTGGCTCCGCTCCGGCGACGTCGGCACCATCGACGCGGACGGCTTCATCTCCATCACCGACCGCAAGAAGGACATCCTGATCACGGCCGGCGGCAAGAACGTCGCGCCCGCGAACCTCGAGAACGCGCTCAAGACGGCCCCGCTCGTCTCCCAGGCCCTCGTTCTCGGCGACCGGCGGCCGTACGTCGCCGCGCTGATCACCGTCGACCCCGTCGTGGGCGACGGCCTGCCGCCCGAGCAGGTCCACGAACGGGTCCAGACGATCGTCGACGGGGTCAACGCCGGGCTGTCCCGCTTCGAGCAGATCAAGCGCTTCCGCGTACTACCGCGCGACTTCAGCGCCGAGGAGGGTGAGGTCACGCCGACGCTGAAGCTGAAGCGCCGCGTCTGCGAGGAGCACTTCGCGGCCGACATCGAAGCGCTCTACGCATAAGAGAGCCGGACGACCTTGCGTGCCGCCCCACGTGGCACGCCTAACGAAGGGGAGGGCGTCCGGCTCCTACGAGTCAGATGCGCCCGCTGCCGAAAACCGGCGCTCGTTCTCTAGAGGCGGCGGCCGCCGACGAATGTCGACGAGTACCAGCCGGAGATGCTCGAGATCTTCACCACGTCGCCGGTATGCGGTGCGTGGATGAAGCTCCCGCCACCGATGTAGATGCCGACGTGGCCGAGCCCGTCGAAGAAGACGAGGTCGCCGGGCTGAAGGTTGCCCAGCGAGACCGCGCTGCCGTAGCCGTACTGGGCGTACGAGCTGTGCGGGAGCGAGACCCCGATCTGCGAGAAGACGTACATCACGAAGCCGGAGCAGTCGAACCCGGACGGCGAAGCGCCGCCCCAGACGTACGGCGTGCCGAGGTAGTGCATCGCGATTCCGACGACGCCGCCGTAGCGCGCCGGCGGTGCGGTGCTCGGCGGAGCGGGGGCCGACGGGGCGGTCACCGGCACAGTCGGCGCGAGCGACGCCTGACGCTGGTCGGACTGCTGCTGCGCCAGCCGTGCCTCGGCCTCGCGCTGGAGCTCGGCCTGCCGCGCTGCCTCGACCTCCTTCAGGTGGGCGATCTCACCGCGGATCGAGCCCAGCAGCGCCCGGCGCTGGCCGAGCTGGCTCTCGACCGAGGCCTTGGCCGCGTTCCGCTCCGCGACGACCTGCACCTGCTCGGCGTGGGCGTGCTTGAGGAACTGCTGCCGGTGCTGCACCTCGCGCCGGAACCGAGCGACCTGACGCAGCACGAGCGTGTCCTGCTGCGACACCCGCTCGGAGGCATCCACGCGGCCGATCATGTCGTCGAGGCTCTCAGCTCCGAGAAGCACGGCGAGCCCCGCGTTCTGGTCGCCGGACGTGTAGATGTCGACGAGCCGGTTCGCAAGCTGCAACTTCGCGTGCCTGAGGCTCTTCCTCGCCGAACTCAGGGCGACCGTGTTCTCGGAGAGGTCGTGCTTGATGCGGTTGAGCTTGACGGTCGCGAGGTTGTACGCCTCGATTGCTCGCTCGAGGCTCGAGTCGAGCTGCTGGATCTGCCCCATGACACTCTGCGCCTCGGCCTCTTTCGAGGCAATCGTGCCCGGATCCGCGGTCGCGGAAGCAGCAGTCAACGCAAAGGCCATAGCCAGAGCGATGACTAGTGCCGGCGCCTTTCGTCTGGTCGAGCGGGAGGGGGGCGAGGAGCTCGACAGGCGCCCTCGTGAGAGGGGCCGGTACGTCACAAGTGCGGCACCCTAACGAACGGATCGGACGACCGCAAATTGCTTTGCTGACCCAGATGGATTATTCGCCCAAAGTCGGGTCGGCCGGTTCGAGGTCCTTTGTTAGGGTGCCGCGTCGTGCCCGGGCGGATACGCATGCTTCGGTATTGGCCGGGGATCCTTGGTGCCCTGCTGGCGCTCGTCGTGCTCCTCCCCGGGCCGGTCGCCGCAGACTCCTCGTCGAATCTTCGCGGCCGTGCGTCCGGACTGGCCCAGCAGAACCACGATCTCGCCGCGCAGTCACGCGGTGTCGTGCTCGAGCTGTACTCGCTCGACTCGCAGCTGGCCCGCGAGCGGGCCCGGCTGGTCGACCTGCGTGTGCGAACGGCCGCGGTGAAGGCCGACCTCGCAGTCGCGCGCACGCAGCTCAGGGTCGCGCGGCACTCACTCTCGCGCGCCAGGCTCTCGCTGGCTAGACGGCTCGCGTTGCTCTACGAGCAGGGTGACTCGGATCCGCTCGCGGTCGTCTTAGGTGCCTCATCTGTCGCGGACGCGCTCGCCAACCTCGAGTCGATGAACCGGATCGCCGACCAGGACCGCGCGGTGATCGAGCAGACCCGGAAGGCGAGGCGGACGGCCACCGGCCTGACCAGGAAGCTCACCAGGAAGGAACACGACCTGCAGGCGCTGACCGACGAGGCGGCGCAGTCGACGCTCGTGCTCGAGCAGTCACGCTCGCAGAAGGCCAACTATTTGGCGCGACTCACCGGATTGCAGCAGCTCAACGCCGCGTCGATCGCGTCCCTGCAGCAGCAGGCGCTGGCGGTCGAGTCGAAGGCGCGTGAGCTCGCCCTCGCCGCCTCGACGTCCCCCGCAGCACCCACGCAGATCGGCCCGGGCGGCGGCACCATGACCGTCGTCGCGACCGGCTACGCGATGTCCGGCACGACCGCGACCGGCGCGCCGACCGGCTGGGGCGTCGTCGCCGTCGATCCAAGCGTGATCCCGCTCGGCACGCGCATGGAGATCCCCGGCTACGGCTCCGGCGTCGCAGCGGATACGGGCGGAGCGATCCAAGGGGCGACCATCGACCTCTGGTTCCCGACGGTCGCGCAGGCGCGCCTCTGGGGCCGGCGGACTGTCACGATCACTCTGCACTGACTAGACTTCCCCTGTTCCAAGGGGGTGGCTCTGGGCGTGACCGTGGAGATCGAGGAAGAACGCACTGCGACCAGCGTCCGCGTGCTGCTGGTCGACGACCACGACCTCTTCCGGACTGGCCTGCGCAACCTTCTCGAAGAGCGCGGCGTGCAGGTTGCGGGCGAGGCCGGCCAGGGGGCAGACGCGGTCCGGCTGGTGCGCGAACTGGCCCCCGACGTGGTCGTGATGGACCTGCACATGCCGGGCATGAGCGGGATCGAGGCGATCCGGCAGATTCACGGCTTCGCGCCTCTCACGCGCGTGCTCGTCCTGACCATCTCCGACCAGGACGACGACGTGCTGGACGCGATCCTCGCGGGCGCGTGCGGCTACCTCCTGAAGGACGCCTCCGTCGACGAGCTGATCCGCGGGATCATCGCCGCGGCCGTTGGTGAGTCACTCGTTTCCCCTGCAATTGCCGGGAAAGTACTACAGCAGGTGCGTGCAACCGCGATTTCGCCCGAGGCGGCCGACACGATCCGGACCGAGCTCTCCGACCGCGAGCTCGACGTCCTCAAGCTGATCGCAGCCGGCAACGACAACGCCATGATCGCGGCGCAGCTGCACATCAGCCCGAAGACGGTCAAGAACCACATCTCGAACATCCTGATGAAGCTGCAGATCGAGAACCGCATCCAGGCTGCGGTCTACGCAGTCCGCAGCGGAATCGTCTAGGGAGCGTTCGAGCGGAGGGCGCTCGAGCGGGCGCGCAGCTGCGTGAGGGTCTCGCGGAGGGCGGTGAGGATGCTGGCGTTGCTCGAAAGTCGGTCGGAGACCTGCGCGAGCTCCTTGGTCTTCAGCTCCTGGTCCCCGTCGTTCAGCTCCCCCGCGAGCTCGGACATCCGCCGCTCGAGCCGGTAGCGCTCGGCTTCGAGCGCCAAGGCGTAGGCATAGCCGTCGGTGAGCGTCCGCTCGAGGCGATCGAGCGTCGCCGGTTCCTCGGTCTGAACCGGTTCGGTGAGCAGTTCGTCGATCTGCTCGAGCAGTTCGGGGATCGCTTCGGGTGCCACGGGGTCTCGGGATCGATTATCAATCGGCCGTTCCCGCAACTACAAGGGCCGCGAGGCCTATCCGCATGGACGCCTAGACCCAGGCTTGACGCCGCTCACGGCCATCCGAACAATGCTGCGGATGACCCGCCGCCGCCTGCCGGTCGTCGTGCTCGTGGCCCTCGTGCTCGCGGCTCCGGCCGGCGCAGGCGACTCGCCGCTTGCGAAGCGGCTGGCCCGTGCGCTTGCCGTGCCGCACGTCTCGCAGGCGCGCACCGGCGCCGTCGCGATCGACCTCGTGACCGGCGAGACGCTCTTCTCGGAGCACGGGAACCTCCCGCTCGTGCCCGCCTCGAACGAGAAGCTCGCGGTCGCCTACTCGGCGCTGGTCACCCTCGGCCCGACGTTCCGCTTCGAGACCGACGTGCTCGGCCGCGGCGAGCAGGACGGAGCGATCTGGCGCGGGAGCCTCGTCCTGGTCGGCCACGGCGACCCCACGCTCTCCAGCGCTGACCTCACGACGCTGGCGCGGCAGGTGCGGGCCGCGGGCATCCGCCGCGTCACGCGCGGCGTCTTCGGCGACGAGGCGTTCTTCGACGCGCGCCGCACCGGCGCGGGCTGGAAGTCGTGGTTCTACATCAACGAGTGCCCACCGCTGTCGGCGCTCACCGTCGACCGCGGCCGCTATTACGGCCGCACGTCGCGCGATCCCGCGGCCGCAGCCGCGCTGCTCTTCCGCAACGCCTTGCGCCGTGCCGGAGTGGCGGTCGGCGGCGCGGGCGTCGGGAAGCAACGCGACGACGACGTGCCGCTGGCTGCGGTCGAGTCGGCGCCGCTCTCGCAGATCGTCGCCTGGATGGGGCGCGTCAGCGACAACTTCACCGCCGAGCTCCTGCTGAAGCAGCTCGGCACCTCGGACGATGCGATCGGCACGAGCGCCCGCGGAGCCGCGGTTGTGCGCACCGCACTCGCCGACGCAGGCGTGCCGCTGGCCGGGCTACGCGTCGTCGACGGCTCGGGCCTCTCTTCGCTCGACCGCCTGACCGCCCGCTCGCTGGCCGCCCTCCTGCGAGCCGCCTGGGCCAATCCCGAGGTGCGCCCCTACCTCATCGCCGCCCTTCCCGTGGCAGGGGTCAGCGGCACGCTCCACGACCGAATGCGCCGCCCGCCCGCGCGCGGCAACGTCCAGGCGAAGACGGGCACGACGAGCCTCGCCTCGGCGCTCTCGGGCTACGTCAAGCGCCGCTACGTGTTCTCGGTGCTGCAAAACGGCCGGCCGATTTCCACCTTCTGGGCGCGCAAGGCCCAGGACCGGTTCGCGACGGCGTTAGCTGCTCAGTAGTTGCTCGAACGCGGCCTCGTCGAGCACCGGCACGCCGAGCTGCTCGGCCTTGGCGAGCTTGGACCCGGGGCTCTCGCCCGCGATGACGCCGGTGGTCTTCTTCGAGACCGAGTCCGCGACCTTGGCTCCCAAGCCCTCGAGCGCCTTGCGAGCCTCGTCCCGGGTGTACCCCTCGAGCGTCCCCGTGACCACGTAGGTCGAGCCCGTCAGCGGCCCCTCGACCGGGCGCTCCTCGGCACCGGCCTCGAAGCGCAGGCCGAGCTCCTTCAACTCGCCGACGAGCCGGAGGTTGTCCTTGTCGGCGAACCACTCCGCGATCGCTTCGGCCCGCTCGGGCCCGATCCCCTCGACCTCCTGGATCTCCTCCGGCGCCGCGGCCGCGAGCTTCTCGACGTCGCCGAAATGCCGAGCGAGGTTCTGCGCGGTCACCCAGCCCACGTCCGGGATGTTGAGGCCGAGCAGGACGCGCGAGAACGGAGTCCGCGTCGAGCCCTGGATCGCGTCGATCGCCTTGGTCGCGCTGATCTCTGCGAAGCCGTCGAGCTCGAGCAGCTGCTCCTTCGTCAGCCGGTAGAGGTCCGGCAGCGAGCGGACGAGCCCGAGCTCCCAGAGCCGGCGCATCAGCTGCTCCCCGACGCCGTCGATGTCGGCCGGGCCCTGGACCCAGTTGATCAACGTCTCGAGCCCACGGGAGGGGCAGGCTCGATTCGGGCAGCGATGCATCACCTCGCCCTCGGGTCTCACCACGTTTTCCCCGCAAAGCGGGCACTTTTTTGGCATCCTGAAGCGCTTCGTCCCCGGCTGGTGCTCGCCCGCCGGGCCGACGATCTGGGGGATCACGTCGCCGGCTCGCTGCACGATCACACGGTCGCCCTCGCGGATGTCCTTGCGGTTGATGTCCTCCTCGTTGTGCAGCGTCGCCCGCGACACGGTGACGCCGCCGACCTGCACCGGCTCGAGCATCGCCCACGGGTTGAGAGCGCCGGTGCGGCCGACGCGGATCGCGATCTTCAGCAGCGTCGTCTCCGCGGTCATCGGCGCCCACTTGAAGGCGCGCGACCAGCGCGGGCGCGAGTGGAGCGCGCCCAGCTCGCGCTGCTGCTCGAGTGAGTCGACCTTGATCACGATCCCGTCGATCTCGTAGTCGAGGTCGGCGCGCTTCTGCTCCCACTCGCGGCAGCGCTTCGCGACGTCCTCGATCGAGTCGAGCCGCTCGGCGAACGGGTTCGTCCGGAAGCCGTGCTCGCGCAACCACTCGAGCTCCTCCCAGTGCGAGGCAAGCTGCACGCCCTCGAGCGCGCCGACCCCGTAGACCCAGACTGCGAGCGGGCGTGACGCCGTGATCGACGAGTCCTTCTGCCGCAACGAGCCGGCGGCCGCGTTGCGCGGGTTCGGTGCAAGCTTCTGGCCGAGCTCCGCGATCCGCGCGTTGAGCTCGCGGAAGCCCGAGACGGGCAGGTAAACCTCGCCGCGCACCTCAGCCACGGTCGGGTGCTCGTCGCCGCGCATCTTCAGCGGCACTGAAGGGATCGTGCGCAGGTTCACCGTCACGTCCTCACCCTGGTAGCCGTCGCCACGGGTCGCACCGCGCGTCAGCACGCCGTCCTCGTAGGTGAGATTGATCGCGAGCCCGTCGATCTTCGGCTCGATCACGAATGCAACGGCCTCGTCGGTGCCGAGCCGCTTGCGGACGTCCTCGGCCCACTTGAACAGGCTCTCGTCGTCGGTCACCTTCTCGAGCGAGCCCATCGGCGTCAGGTGCTGCACCTTGAGGAAGCGTTCGCTCGGCGGAGCGCCGACCCGCGGGGTCGGCGAGTCGGGCGTGCTCAGATCGGGATGCTCTTCCTCGAGTGCCTTCAGCTCGTCGTAGAGCCGGTCGTACTCGGCGTCCGAGATCTCCGGGTCGTCGAGGACGTGGTAGCGGTAGAGGTGATGGTCGACCTGCATGCGCAGCTCGTCGAGCCGCTCCTGGGCGTTCTTCTGCGTCCCCGTCGCCATTGAGCCGATCCTACCCAGGCCCTAGCATGCAGCCGTGCGCG
>JBEVNN010000153.1:0-2559 GCA_040508095.1 Gaiellaceae bacterium | reverse complement strand
CCGCCGGTCCCGACCTTGACCCCGTCGCGCCAGACCACGGTGCGGAGGGCGGTCACCATCACGGTTCCGAGGGACGCCGCCGCTGCAGGCGTCGCGAGGCCGAGTGCGAGCAGCGCGCCCCCTCCGGCCTCGGCGGCTCCCGCCGCGACCGCGTTGCGCCGGCCCGGGCGTAGGCCGATCGACTCGAAGAACTGGCCGGTCCCGTCCGGCCCGTGGCCGCCGAACCAGCCGAAGAGCTTCTGCGTCCCGTGCTCGACGAAGATCCCGCCGACCGTGGCGCGCAAGACGAGGCGTCCGAGGTCTGTACCCATCCTGCATCGTCGCGTGCCCACGACCGGGCCGGCTGAAACGTGGCCGCTAGGCCGCCGACGCAACGTGGTCGAGGATCACCTCGAGTAGCCGGCACGAGTGGAGCACGTGCTCGTGCGCCAACGCTCTCGCGCCCTCGGAGCTACGGGCCTCGATCGCGCCCAGGATCGCGCGGTGCTGGTGCATGTTCTGCTCGTAGAGGTCGTCGATCTCGGGCCCGCCCGGACGCCAGCGGCTGAGAAACGTGCGCCGCGCGTTCTTCGCCACCCGCTCGACGAACGGCACCGCCGCCGCCTCGTAGATCACGTCGTGGAAGCGGTAGTTCGCGCGCACCCACTCGCCGGTCAGCTGCGTCCGCTCCTCCTCCCCGCGCCGGCGGTCGAGCAGCTCCACCGTCAGCCGCGCGAAGTCTGCCTCGGCCGCACGCAGCGCCAGCAGCCTCGCGTCATCGAACCGCGGCACGGCGAGCTCGGTGACCAGCGCCTCCAGCTCGGCGCGCACCAGGAACGCCTCGCGTAGCTCCTCGCGCGGGATGGCCCGTACGCGCACGCCGCGGTTCGGCTCGAACGAGACGAGGCCGGTCGCGGCGAGCCGGCGCAGCGCCTCGCGGATCGGCGTGCGGCTGACGCCGAAGCGCTCCGAGAGCGTCTCCTGCCGCAGCACCGTTCCCGGCGCGAGCTCGCCGGAGATGACGGCGTCCTCGAGCGCGAGTGCGATCTCGTCGGCCTTGGTGCCCCCCGCGTCGTGCTCGTCCACGCTCAGCTCCGGAACTGCGCCGCCTCCGTCGACCCCTCGAGCGCGAGCGTCGAGCTCGTCCCGCCGCTGACCGCCTGCATGACGGCGTCGAAGTAGCCGGCGCCGGCCTCGCGCTGGTGGCGGGTGGCCGTGTAGCCGGCCGGCTCGAGCGCGAACTCGTCTTCCTGGAGCCGAACGTAGGCGCTCATGCCTTCGTCGGCGTAGCCGCGGGCGAGGTCGAACATCGCCGCGTTCAGCGAGTGGAACCCGGCAAGGGTGACGAACTGGAAGCGGTAACCCATCTCCGCCAACTCGCGCTGGAAGCCGGCGATCCGCTCGTCGTCGAGGTGGGCGCGCCAGTTGAACGACGGCGAGCAGTTGTAGGCGAGCAGCTTGCCGGGGAAGCGCTCGTGGATCGCATCGGCGAACTCACGCGCCTCGTCGAGGTCCGGCGTCGACGTCTCGAACCAGACGAGATCTGCGTAGGGCGCCGCCGCGAGGCCGCGTGCGATCGCTGGCTCCAGCCCGTCGCGCACGCAAAAGAAGCCCTCCGCGGTCCGCTCGCCGGTCAGGAACGGCTCGTCCGCCGGGTCGGCGTCGCTCGTCAGCAGCTTCGCGCTGAGCGCGTCCGTGCGCGCGATCAGCACCGTCGACACGCCACAGACGTCGGCAGCCAGCCGCGCCGCGACCAGCATGCGGACGAACTGGTTCGTCGGGACGAGCACCTTGCCGCCGAGGTGTCCGCACTTCTTCTCGGACGAGAGCTGGTCCTCGAAGTGCACACCCGCGGCGCCGGCCTCGATCATGGCCTTCATCACCTCGAACGCGTTCAGCGACCCGCCGAAGCCGGCCTCGGCGTCAGCGACGATCGGCGCGAGCCAGTGCGTCTCGAGATCGCCTTCCGCCGCGTGGATCTGGTCGGCCCGCAGCAGTGCGTTGTTGAGCCGCTTCACCAGCGCCGGGCCGCTGTTCGAGGGGTAGAGGCTCTGGTCGGGGTAGGTCTGGCCGGCGAGGTTGGCGTCGGCGGCGACCTGCCAGCCGCTGAGGTAGATCGCCTTCAGCCCGGCCTTCACCATCTGTACCGCCTGACCACCGGTCAGCGCGCCGAGGGCGGGGACGTAGTCCTCGTGCTGCAGCAGCGCCCAGAGGCGCTCCGCGCCGAGCCGCGCGAGCGTGTGCTCGACCTGGACGCTGCCGCGCAGCCGCTCCACGTCCTCGGAGGTGTACGGACGCTCGATGCCGTCCCAGCGCGTCGAGGCGGTGCCGTTGCCGTTCGTCCTCATTTCAGCCCCTCTCCAGGTAGTCGTAGGCGGGCAGCGTGAGGAACTCCTCGAACCGTTCCCCGAGGGCCACCTGCTCGAAAATCTCGCGCGCCTCGTCCAGGCGCCATTCACCGTCGCCGAGCTCGGCGCGGAACCGCTCGGCCTCCTCGTCGATCACTCGCTCGACTGCAGCGCGGTCGAAACGGCCGTGCCGCACCCACTGCCAGACCTGCGACCGCGAGATCTCCGCGGT
>JBEVNN010000155.1:0-3687 GCA_040508095.1 Gaiellaceae bacterium | reverse complement strand
CACGCGATCCGGCTTCGTGCCGGCCAGCGTCATGTCGATCAGCCGCGCATGGTGCGGCAGCTTTTGTGCCTCCAGGGCCGCCGCGGCCTTCGCGTCGGGACGGCGCGCCTCGATGCCCAGCACGCCCAGCGCATCCACGGCCATCGCGCCGCCGCCGCCCGTCGTCGTCATGGCGCTGACGGCGCGGTTGGGCTTTGTCATCGGCTTGCGGCCGATCAGCAGCGCCGGCAGTTCCAGCATGGCTTCGAGCATCGTCACGCGGGCGATGCCATTGGCGCGGAAGAAGGCCTCGCAGGCGGCGTCCGACCCGGCCAGCGCGCCGGTGTGCGAGCGCGCGGCGCGGACACCCGCGGCGGTCTGTCCACCAGCGAGCAGCACCACCGGCTTGCCGGCATGCGCCGCAGCCCGCGCGAACGACCGGCCGTCGCGGAAGTCCTCGAGGTAGACGGCAATCAGCCGCGTGGGCTCATGCTCTGCGAGCGCCGCAACGAGCTCTGCCGCCTCGAGGTCGGCCTGGTTGCCGATGGAGACGAAGCGGGAGATTCCGAGGCCGGCGTCCTTCCCCAGGAGCGAGAGCTCGATCGCGAGATTCCCGCTTTGCGAAACAACGCCGAGCTCGCCCGGGACGAAGTCGCTCGTCGCGAGGTCGAGCTCGGCGGCTGCGTCGTACAGGCCCATGCAGTTCGGCCCGAGCAGCACCGCGCCCGCCGCGCGCACGCGCTCGACGACGGCCTGCTCGCGCCGCCGTCCGTCCTCCGAGGTCTCGCCGAGACCGGCCGCGATGGCAACGATTGCCCGTGCGCCGGCCGCGAGCGAGGCGTCGACGGCCTCCTCGAACGCGGATGCGGGAACTGCGAGCACGACGAGCTCCGGCCGCTCGGGCAGGGCATCGAGCGCGCGAAACGCCGGGCGCCCAAGCACCT
The DNA here is from genome assembly GCA_040508095.1 of Gaiellaceae bacterium. Taxonomy (GTDB): domain Bacteria; phylum Actinomycetota; class Thermoleophilia; order Gaiellales; family Gaiellaceae; genus AC-32. The sequence continues at coordinate 2,764 of JBEVNN010000155.1, read as the reverse complement.
CGCCGCCGCTGCGGTTGACGAGGAAGACGCGCCGCCGCCGTTCTCCGAGCAGGGCGCCGTGGGCCAGCCACTGGCCCCATTTCGCGGGGTCGTTCGAGGCGCCGACGACGGCCACCGAGCGCGGCTCGAACAGCGCCCGCAGGTCGCGTCCGGTCATCGCGTCCATCTTCGCACCGTTTGACGCGGCGCCTGGCCGTCACGAGAGTATGAGGACGATGAGCACCCGGACGACAGTCGAGATCGAACGCGCTCGGATCGCCGAACTGACCGAGCGAGAGCAGCGTCGGCTCGACGAGTCGACCCCGGCATCGCGGGCGATGTTCGAGCGCGCGCGCCAGGCGCTGGCCGGCGGCGTGGCCTCCGCGTACCAGACGCGGGAACCCTGGCCGATCTACCTCGAGCGCGGCGTCGGCTCGAAGGTCTGGGACGTCGACGGCACCGAGCGGATCGACTTCCACAACGGCTTCGGCTCGATGCCGCAGGGCCACGCACACCCGGCCATCACGCGCGCTGTGACCGAGCGTATGGAGCTGGGCACGCACTTCGCCGCGCCGACCGAGGACGCGGTGATCGTCGCCGAGGAGCTCCAGCGCCGCTGGGGCCTGCCGCGCTGGCGGTTCGTCAACTCGGGCTCCGAGGCGACGATGGATGCGATCCGGATTGCCCGCGCCCACACCAGGCGCGACACGATCGTGAAGATCTTCGGCTCGTACCACGGCCACCACGACTACGTGATGGTCTCGATCGGCGTCCCGTACCACCGGATCGGGATCCGCGACAGCTACGAGTCGCTCCCCTACGGGGGTGGCATCCCGCAGTCGGTTGCGGACCTGACCATCCCGGTGCCGTTAAACGACGCCGGCGCGATGGAGCGGCGGATCGAGCGGCTTTTCGACGAAGGGCGGCCGCCCGCGTGCGTGATCATGGAGCCGGCGATGATGAACCTCGGGGTCGTGCTCCCCGAGCCCGGCTACCTCGAGGCTGTGCGCGAGCTGACGCGGCGACTCGGCGTGCTGCTGATCTTCGACGAGGTCAAGACCGGCCTCTGCATCGCCGCGGGCGGGGCAGTCGAGCGCTTCGGCGTCACGCCCGACCTGGTGACGCTGGCTAAGGCGCTCGGCGGCGGACTCCCGACCGGCGCGATCGGCGGGACCGAGGAGGCGTTCCGAACCGTCGAGGCCGGCGACGTCTACCAGGTCGGCACCTTCAACGGGAACCCGCTCGCGATGGCGGCCGCGCGTGCCAGCCTCACCGAGGTGCTGACGCCCGAGGCGTACGAGCTGCTCGAGGCGCGCGAGGAGCGGCTGCTACGCGGCTGCCAGGCCGTGATCGAGCGCCACAACCTCCCTGGCTACGCCGTCGGGCTCGGCGCCAAGGGCTGCGTCACGTTCTCGCCGGAGCCTGTGGTCGACTACGAGTCCTTCAAGGCGAATCAGGACGGTGAGCTGGCCGACCTCGCCTGGCTCTACAACATGAACCGCCGCATCTACATGACGCCGGGCCGCGAGGAGGAGTGGACGCTGACCGTTGCGCACTCGGAGGAGGACTGCGACGGGTTTGTCGCGGCCTTCGACGAGATGGCGGCCGACCTCACGGCGTAAACCGGGCGCGCGCTAGCTTGGCTCGTCGTACTCGTCGGCGACCTCGTAGAAGACGCGCGCACTCAGCCTGACCGTCGTGATCGCGCTCAGGCCGACGACACCGACCTGCTCGCGCGTCAGCGGTAGTCGGTCGAGCAGCTCGTCCAGCTCGTCGGCGTGGCCAGGGTCGAGCTCGGAGTGCGCGATCAACGTCCGGAATGCGGTGCGGTCGTAGCCCGTGCGCTCGACGAGACCATCGATCATCGCCATCGACGGCGGGTAGCCCTCGAGGACCGCGATGTACCCGAGCAGCGCGGCCGGGTGATAGTGGAGGATCCAGTAGTACTGCGATCCGACCATGGCCGCGACGGACGGCGCCGGTGGTCGGGCGAGCACGCTCCTGCGATCCACGCCGACGACCTCGAGGTCGTCGAGAAGCCACTCGTCGTGGCCGAGCTCCTCGGGGATGTGGTGCTCGAGGTAGTCGGCAAGCGCGGCTGCCACAGGATCGTCCGCAGCGAGGACGAGGGCCTTGTCGCGGGCCGTTTCCATCAGTGGAACACTGGCACGGAGGATGCAGTGCGAGGTGCGGAGGTATTCCGCGTAGACCTCGCGAGGACGGCTGTGTGTGCAGATCCGCTCGCTCGCGTCTACAAGCTGCGGCAACACCAGTCCAATCTTCTGGCGCAGCGCCTCGCTCGGCGCTGAGTGAACGGCAGGAGCCTGCGCCACGCGGCCTAGAGTTTCCCGAGCGTCGCGGTGCCGCGGAACGTCTGCACCTCTTCGTACAGGCCCGCCTGTCCCTTCATCGTCTGCTGCAGCTGGGCGAGCACCCGCAGCTCCTCGTACGTCAGCTCGCGGAAGAACGCGCGCACCTTCGGAGGCAGAGCCTTGGCGTCGTCTCCCAGCTCCGCTTCGATCGTTCCGTCCGGATCGTCCGCGAAGGCCCTCCGCTTCACCGGGTCCGAGATCACCTTCGCGATTAGCGCGACCGCCCTCGTTCGCGCCTGGGCGGCGCCGCTCTCTCGTCTTCTGGGCATGGGAATCCCCTTTCTGTCGGGACGGCGCTCCTAGCTACTTGGTTTCTGCGGAGCTGTCAAGCCGGGTCGAGGTTGTCATGTCTGGAGCGGCAGCCACACAATTGCGCATGAGCGAGCCAGAGGTCCGCAAAGTCGTGACCGTCC
>JBEVNN010000137.1:0-5160 GCA_040508095.1 Gaiellaceae bacterium | reverse complement strand
AAGCTGCGCAAGCAAACCGGCAAGGACTTCGCCATGCCGATCCTGCATCTCTCGCAGCTGATCGGCGTCGCGGCCGGGCTCGAGGAGTCGGAGCTGAAGTTCAAGCGCCACGTCGTCTCCGTCGCGCCGGTCGTCCAAAAACTCGAGGCCTAGTTGAAGCTCATCAGGCTCGGAGGCGCCGCGGCGGCGGCCGGGCTGGCGTGGGGGCACTTCGAGGCGGGCTGGGTGCGGCTCCAGACGCTGCCGTGTCCGCTGCAAGGGCTACCGGCCGAGCTCGAGGGCCTGCGGATCGCGCACCTGTCCGACTTCCACCTCGGGATTCCGTCGCGCGGCCAGACGGCGGTCGAGCGGGCGGTCGAGTGGGTCGAGGAGCGCCAACCCGACCTGACGCTGATCACCGGCGACCTGCTCTCGCGCCCGGCCGCGGAGGGACGGCTGCGCGAGTTGGTCGCCCGCCTCCCGCGCTGCTTCGCGGTGCTGGGCAACCACGACTACGCACACACCCGCGACCCCTTCTCGCACCCCGCCGGTCTCGTCGATCTCGAGCCCGCGACGCTGCTGGCGGACGACTCCCGGACGATCGAGCTGCGCGGCAAGCGCGTGCAGATCGTCGGCGTCGACCCGCGTACGTACCGGCGGCGGCTCGCACGTCCGGAGCGGTTCGCCGATCCGGACGCCGACCTGCGGATCCTCCTCTGCCATTACCCGAGCGTCGTCGACCGCATTCCGGAAGGCGTCTTCGACCTCGTGCTGGCGGGCCACCTGCACGCCGGCCAGATCTGCTTCCCCTGGCCGGGCGGCCGCTTGCGGCTCGCGCACATCCGGTGGACGTACATCCAGGGGCTGTACCGCCGACCCGCGGCGACCCTCCACCTCTCGGCCGGCCTGGGCACGACGTTCGTGCCGTTCCGCTTCCTCGCCAGGCCTGAAGCGACGGAACTGAACCTACAATCGGCGTAATGGAGGGCAGCGCGAGCGTCGCCACCGACGTCCTCGCCAGCTACGCGGCCGATGCCGCCCGCGAGGTCGAGGGTGTCGCCGGGCTGGTCGAGGGACGGCTGCCTCGGCAGGGTGCGGTACGGATCAGCGGCGACGACGCCGCCACGGTGGAGCTGCACGTCGAGCTGGCGTGGGGAGCCCCGGCGCAGGAGGTCGGCCAGGAAGTGCAGCGGCGCGTGGCCGACTACCTCGAGCGCATGGCCGGTGCGAGGCCTCACGCGGTGGACGTCGTCGTCGACGAGATCGCCGAGCCATGAGCATTCGCATCGCCGGCCTCACCGGCGCCACTCTCGAGACGGCGCCCTCGGTCTGCCACGAATGCGTGTGGTGGCAGTCGCGCACCGCCGGCCGCGCGCCGGACAAGCAGCGCTGGATCGAGAAGGCCGAGACCGAGTTCGGCGCCTGGGGAACGATCTACTACGACGACGACGGCCACGCGCTCGGCTCGATGCAGTACGGCACGGCGGCGCTGTTCCCGCGGGCGGCGGAGATGCCGGCGGGTCCGCCCTCGGACGACGCGGTGCTCGTGACCTGCGCCTACCTCGTCGACCGCACCAGCCCGTGGGTGCTGCAGTCGCTCTTCCTCGCCGCGATCGGTGAGGCGAAGGACCGGGGTGCGGCCGCTCTCGAGGCGTTCGCCTACCACTACCCCGACCGCGAGTCCGACTACGAGCGCTTCCTCGTGCACCGCACGGTCTTCCCGCATGATTTCTTGGCCGACTTCGGCTTCCGGATCATGCGCACGGCCGGCCCCGTCGGGCTGGCGCGGCTCGAGCTCGGCGGGCTCGTTCCGGTGCTGGAGGAAGGGAAGCGCGCCAGGGCCCTGCGGGCGCTGCGCCACGTGCTGCTGCCCGAGCCCGAGCCGGTGCCGCGCCGGCCCTAGCCCGACGCTAGCGGTGCGGGTAGGCGGCGGCCCAGGCGGCGCGCAGCGCCGAGGGCGTCGTCACGAAAAGACGTACGGGCCGCCCGCCCAGCGCGAGCTTGAGGCTCGGGAGCAGCGAGTCGTCGGTCGGGTCGGAAACGGCGACGGAAACGGTGTCGTCCGGGTGCAGCCGGATCGGGATCGCGCGGAGCTCCTCGGCCTCCCGCCACGACAGCAGCGAGACCGCGCGGATGTCGACCGAGGTGATGCCGATGTCCACGAACTCGACGTTCGCCTGCTCCGCCAGGACACGCGCGATGTCGTCCTCGAAGCAGATGCGCAGCCGCACGAGCGCCTCGCCGAGCAGCTCGCCCTGTTGCTTCTCCTCGAGCGCGCGGTCGAGCTCGTCGTTCGTGAGCAGCCCCTTCCGCAACAGCAGCGCGCCGAGATGGGAGCGAGGCTCGTTCTCGAAAAAGGTGTGGTCAAGTCGTGCAGGCCGCATGACCTACGTATCGGCTCGTTGCGGCTGTTTCTTGAGAGTCTTTAGGCCGCGACCGCGCGCTGCGCGAGGGCAAGCTCCGCGATCTGGATGCCGTTCAGCGCGGCGCCCTTGCGCAGGTTGTCGCAGGCGATGAACAGCGAAAGGCCGTTCGCGGCGGCGGGATCACGTCGGATGCGGCCGACGAACGCCTCGTCGGCGCCCGCGGCTTGCCGCGGGGTCGGGAAGTCCTCGACGCGCACCGACGGCGCCGCAGCCAGGAGCTCGCGTGCCCGCGTCGGCTCGATCGGCTCCTCGGTCTCGATCCAGATCGACTCGGCGTGGCCAACCGGCACCGGGACGCGCACGCACGTCGCGCTGACTGGCAAGTCCGGCAGCTCGAGGATCTTGCGTGTCTCCTCGCGGAGCTTTACTTCCTCGTCGAACTCCTCGCCGTTGAAGTCCCAGTCGGCCTCCAGGTCGTGCTCGGCCTGCGGCTCCTCGAGCAGCCGCTGGAGCCGCCGGGCGCCCTTGCCCGACGCGGACTGGTACGTGGCGACGCGCACCGCTCGCAGGCCGACCGCGTCGTGTAGTGGCTTCAACGCGAGCGTCAGCGGGATCGCGCAGCAGTTCGGGTTGGCAATCACGCCGTCGTGCTCGCGGGCCCGTTCGCCGTTCACCTCGGGGACGAGAAGCGGAACGCCCGGCTCGAGCCGGAACGCTGCCGACTTGTCGACGCACACGGCGCCGCCGCGCACTGCATGCGGCACGAGCTCGCGGCTCGCACTCGCGCCGACGGAAAAGAGGCAGACGTCGAGGTCGCCCGCGGCGAGTGCTTCGGGTGTTGCCTCCTCGACCACGCGGCCGCCGATCTCGGTTCCGGCCGAGCGCGCCGAGGCGAACAACCGCACGTCGTCGAAGCCGCGCTCGCCGAGCAACTCGACCACCACGCGCCCGACGGCGCCGGTGGCGCCGACGACGCCGATCCTAGGCATGTCGGCGCTCCGCCTCGGGCGTGTCGAGCTCGAACGCACGGTGCAGCACGACCACGGCCTCGTCGACCTGGTCCGTGCGCACGTGGCAGGCGATCTTGATCGGCGACGTCGTCACGACCTCGGGCTCGATCCCAGCCCGCGCCAGGGTCTCGAAGGCCTTGGCCGCGACGCCCGGATGGCTCTTCATCCCGGCGCCGATCACGCTGACCTTGCCGAGGTCGTCGCGCGAGCTCCACTCGACCGCGAGCGCGTCGAGCACGTCGACGGCGGCGTCCCGGTCGTCGGTCGGCGCGGAAAAGACGATCTCCGGCCCGGTCTGCACGATCGTGTCGACGTTCACGCCTGCGTCGGCGAGCGCGGAGAACAGCTGCGAGGCAGTCGTGCCGGTGACGCGGTAGAGCGTCTCCTCGCGCGTATGCGTGACCCCGGAGATGAGCGCCTTCTCGAGCATCCGATCGTCCTCCTCGCGAACCCACGTCCCGTCCTCTGACGAGAACGTCGATCGCACGTGCAGCTTGACGTTGTGGTTCCGCGCGACCTCGACCGAGCGTACCTGCAGCACCTTCGCGCCCGACGCCGCCAGCTCGAGCATCTCCTCGTAGCTGACGGCGTGCAGCTTGCGCGCATTCGGGACGAGCCGGGGGTCGGCCGTGAACACGCCCTTCACGTCGGTGTAGATCTCGCAGACCTGCGCGCCCAGCGCCGCCGCAAGCGCGACCGCGGTGGTGTCGGAGCCGCCACGGCCGAGTGTCGTGATGTCGAAGTCGGTCGAGACGCCCTGGAAGCCGGCGACGAGCACGATCTTGTCCTGGTCGAGCGCCTCGTGGATGCGGCGGGCGCGAACGTCCACGATCTTCGCCCGGCCGTGGACGGTGTCGGTGACGATCCCGGCCTGGGAGCCGGTCAGCGAGATCGCCTCGGCGCCGAGGTCATGGATCGCCATCGCCGCGAGCGCGCAGGAGATGCGTTCGCCGACCGAGATCAGCATGTCCAGCTCGCGCGGCTTCGGCCGCGGAGAGACCTCGTAGGCGAGCCGGACGAGGTCGTCGGTCGTGTCGCCCATCGCCGAGAGCACCGCCACGACGCGGGTGCCGGCCGCGCGGGCTTCGACAAGGCGGCGAGCGACGTCCTTCAGCTTCTCCGGGTCGGCGACAGACGTCCCGCCGAACTTCATCACCAGCGTGCCGAGGCTCGGCTCGGCGGCCGCGAGGTCGGGAAGCGGCTCGAACTGGGTGGTCGTCACGGCGGACAGTCTAGGTTCACATTTCCCGGCGCCCGCTCAGCGCCCTGCCCAGCGTCACCTCGTCGGCGTACTCGAGGTCGGCGCCCACGGGGAGGCCGCTGGCGAGGCGCGTCACACGCACGCGCCCGCGCAGGCGGTCGGCGAGGTAGGCGGCGGTCGCCTCGCCGGTCATGTTCGGGTTCGTCGCGAGCACGACCTCCTCGACCCCGTTCCGCTCGACGCGGCCGAGGAGCTCGTCGATGCGCAGGTGCTCAGGCTCGACGCCGTCCAGCGGGGAGAGCGAGCCGCCGAGCACGTGGTAGAGCCCGCGGTACTCGTGCGTGCGCTCGACCGAGATCAGGTCGGCGGGCTGCTCGACGACGCAGACGATCGTGTGGTCGCGCCGCGCGTCGCGGCAGATCTCGCAGGTCTCCTCCTCGGTCAGGTTCCCGCACTCGCGGCAGAAGCGGACTCGCTCCTTGACCTCCTCCAGCGCGTGCGCGAGGGCCAGTGCTTCGTCCTTCGGCACGCGCAGCAGGTGGAACGCGAGCCGCTGTGCGGTGCGTTGGCCGACCCCGGGCAGGCGGGTCAGCTGCGCGACGAG
>JBEVNN010000124.1:0-3440 GCA_040508095.1 Gaiellaceae bacterium | reverse complement strand
GAGTCGGAGCGCCGGCGTGCCATGGCCCCGTACGTGCTCGAGGAGGTCTCGGGCTTCTACCTCGGCCGGGAGCTCAAGATCCCTCGCGGTTGAGCTGCGCGAGCCCGCGGGCGACCCCAGCCGCTGCCTGGGCGAGCTCGGCTGCGGCCCGGGCATCTCCAGCCGCGCTCGTGCTCAGCCGCTCGGTGGCGCGGAGCGCGAGTGCGAAAACCTCATCGGCCTGCCGGGCGATCTCCTCCGGGATGCGGACGATCTCGGCGCGGGTCTCTGCGTTCCGATCCTCCATGAACGCGAGGTAGGCCACCGCGTCTAATTCCCCGAGCTCGACGAGCTCGATGGCGAGCATGTGAGCACGTTCCGCGTCCTCCTCGTCACCGCCGTAGCGGGCGGAGAGCTCGGCGAGGGCGGCCGCGAGCGCGGCCGTCAGGGCCGTCGCCGCGCCGCTCGCGGGCGCCGGGGTCCGCTCGCCGATCGCGGCGAGCAGCTCGTCGACTCGGAGCTCACTCAACATGCTGTGCCTAGAAGAGCCCGACCGTCCTTCCGTCCTCATCGATGTCAATTGCGTGGGCGGCAGGCGTCCGGCCGTAGCCGGGCATCTGCTGCATGTCGCCACAGAGCGCGACCAACCAGCCTGCGCCGGTGTAGGGACGGATGTCGCGTACCGTGACGGTGAAGCCGGTCGGCGCGTTGGCGAGTGTCGGATCGTGCGACAGCGAAAGATGTGTCTTCGCCATGCAGATGGGTAGCCGGTCGAAGCCCATCCGCTCGAGCTCGGTGATCTTCTTGCGCGCAGCCGGCTGGAGCAGGATCCCGTCCGCCCCGTAGACGTGGGTCGCGATCGCCTCGATCTTGCGCTCGATCGTCTCCTCCAACTGGTAGACGGGCGCGAAGCTCCGCGGCTCTTCCGTCGCTGCGACGACCGCCCTGGCGAGTGCCTGCGCGCCCTCGCCGCCGCGGACGACGGCCTCGTTCGCCTCGGCCGCGAAGGCCCCGTTGGCGAGCGAGATGCGCCGAACCTGCTCGATCTCCTCGTCCGTGTCTGCGGGGAAACGGTTGACTGCCACGACCGCGTCGAGCCCGAACTCGCGAACGATGCCGAGGTGGCGGACGAGATTCGCAGAGCCCGCCTCGATCACCTCGGCGCCTCCCTCGGGGTTGCCCCCGTGGTGCTTGAGCGCCTTCACCGTGACGACGAGCACCACGGCGCTCGGCGTCAGGCCGCCGACACGGCAGACGATGTCGAAGAACTTCTCCATACCCATGTCTGCGCCGAAGCCCGATTCGGTGACGACGATGTCGCCGAGCTTGAGCGCGACCTGGTCGGCGACGAGCGAGCTGTTGCCGTGCGCGATGTTCGCGAACGGCCCGCAGTGGACGAAGACCGGCTGGCCCTCGAGTGTCTGGACGAGGTTCGGCTTGATCGCTTCCTTCAGCAACACGGTCATTGCGCCCGCCGCCTTCAGCTGCTCGGCGGTCACCGGTTCGCCGTCATACGTTGAACCGACGGTGATGCTGCCGAGCCGCGCGCGAAGATCATGGACGTCGCGAGCGACGGCGACGATCGCCATCACCTCGGACGCGGCTGTGATGTCGAAACCGGTCTGACGCGGATAGCCGTTTGCGCGCCCGCCGAGGCCGACGACGACGTCGCGAAGCGATCGGTCGTTGATGTCCACGCAGCGTCGCCACGTGATCGAGAGCGGGTCGATGCCCAACTCGTTGCCGTGAAGTAGGTGCGCCTCGAGCAGGGCTGCGAGCAGGTTGTTGGCTGCGCCGATGGCATGGATGTCGCCGGTGAAGTGAAGGTTCATGTCCTCCATCGGCACGACCTGCGCGTAACCGGCGCCGGCCGCCCCGCCCTTGATCCCGAACACCGGGCCCAGCGAGGCCTCGCGCAAGCAGAGCACCGGCTTGCGGCCGATGGCGCCCAGCCCTTGCGTGAGCGAGACCGCGGTCGTCGTCTTGCCCTCCCCGAACTTCGTCGGCGTGATCGCGGTCACGCAGACGAGCTTCGCGTCGGCTCGTGTGGCGAGCCGGTCGAGCACGGAGAGCGAGACCTTGGCTTTGTACGTGCCGTAAAGGTCGAGCTCGGTGGGCTCGAGCCCGGCCGCGGCCGCGATCTCGGCGATCGGGCGGAGCGGGGCCTCTTGCGCGATCACGAGCGAGGATGTCGTCGTCACGCCAAGTCGCTTTCTACATCACTCGGCTCAGACCAAAGAGGGGTTAACTCCGCTTGGCCAAGTGTTCTTCACGCCAGCTCGCGTGCCGCCTCGTTGAAAACGGCCGTGTGGCGGTCGACGTCCTCCTCGCTCGTCGCCGGTGACATCAGGGCCATGTTGTGGAACGGCGTCAGCAGGATCCCGCGGTTGAGCGCGTACAGGTGGATCAGCCGGTCGAGGAGGGCGTTGCCGCCGGCCGCTGCGTCGCTGCCGGTGCGGGGGCGCTCGGCCCGGAAGAGGTACTCGACCCGGCAGCCTAGCCTCGTCACGTGCCACGGCAGGCCGTGCCGCTCGATCGCCTCGGCGACGCCGCGCTCGAAGCGCTCGCCCAGGGCGATCATCCGCTCGAACGCCTCGTCCGTCAGCACCTCGGCGAGCGTCGCGCGGGTGACGGCGAGCGAGAGCACGTTCGCCGCGACGGTGCCGCCGATCCCGCCGACGTCGGCCCGCTCGTCGGCCGGCAGCAGCGCCTCGAGCCGCTCCGCAACCTCGGCGGAGAAGCCGTACGCGGCCGCCGGGATCCCGCCGGCGATCGGCTTCCCGATCGTGAGCAGATCCGGCTCGAGCCCGTACGCAGCCGTGTAGCCACCCGGCCCCACGCAGATCGTGTGCGTCTCGTCGATGATCAGCAGCGTCCCGGTGTCGCGCGTCGCGGCGCGCAGCGCGTCGTGGAAGCCGGGCTCGGCGAGGACGATGCCGATGTTCGTCAGCGCCGGCTCCGCGAGGACGCATGCGACGTCGCCGTGCGCCAGCTCCCGCTCCAGCGCCTCGGGGTCGTTCCACTCGACGACGCGCGTCGTCTCGTCGAGCGGGACCGGCGGCCCGACGTTCCCATCGCGGGCCACGACCGAGCCGTCCTGCAGCGCCGCCACCGTCTCGTCGACGGAGCCGTGGTAGCAGTGGTTGTGCACGAGCACCTTCGAGCGCCCCGTCACCTCGCGGGCGAGGCGCAGCACGAACCGGTTCGCGTCGGTCGCAGAGACGGTGAACTGCCAGTGCGGCAGGCCGAACCGGCGCCGGAGCTCGTCGCCGGCCGCGATCCCGGCCTCGCTCGGGAGCATGGTCGTGATCCCGCGCGCGCCCTGCTCGGCCAGCGCCCGCACCGTCGGCTCCGGCGAATGGCCGGTCATCGCGCCGGTGTCGCCGAGGCAGAGGTCGGCATAGCGGTTGCCGTCGACGTCGACGACCTCGGCCCCCTTCGCCTCGGCGACGAAGATCGGG